>CAZNXL010000024.1:0-13441 GCA_964577075.1 uncultured Dorea sp.
TATACAGGTAAATCCACGTTGCTACAAATGTGAGGTCACTTCATATTGTCCTATGTATTATAATCCAGTATTATTCTATCACCAATGCATGAGAGATTCAAAGACTATCTTGACAGTTTACTGTTTTTTATTGATTTGCATTTCGATGAATGATATGATGATACCGTAAACTAACACAACATAGGATGTAAGAATGAATCAATCAACTATATATTGGGGTGAAAAAAGATATCACTCCTTTGACTATTATATTAAGAATAAATTCGGTGAAAAGATATATAAGATATCCTTAAATGGTGGTATGACCTGCCCTAACCGGGATGGAACACTGGGGACAAGAGGCTGCATCTTCTGCAGCCGCGGCGGTTCCGGAGACTTTGCCGCAAATGCCTCCCTCTCTATCAGCGAACAGATCGCCAGCGCGCGTCACCTGGTGGAAAAAAAGCGCTCCGGTTCCTCTTACATCGCTTACTTCCAGGCGTATACCAATACCTACGCGCCCTGTTCTTATCTGAGAAGAATATATACGGAGGCGATCAGTCATCCGGATATAAAGATACTATCCATTGCCACAAGACCGGACTGTCTGAGTGAAGATGTATTAGATCTTCTCAGTGATCTGAATCAGGTCAAACCTGTCTGGGTAGAATTGGGGCTTCAAACGATACACGGGACCAGTGCGAAATTCATCCGCAGAGGATATGGATTGCCTGTATTTGAAAAAGCTGTCGCTCTCCTGCGCTCCCGCAATATCGAGACGATCGTACATGTGATCCTGGGCCTTCCCGGTGAAAGCACAGAACAGATGTTAAGCACTGTCCGTTATCTGAACACATTAGATATCCAGGGTGTGAAGCTGCAGCTTCTTCATATACTAAAAGATACGGATCTCGCTGATTATTACAGGGAACATCCCTTCCACATCTTTACTATGGAAGAATACATAGAGATGATCGGGCTGTGCATTGCTGTCCTGAAACCTGAGATCGTCATTCACCGCATAACAGGGGACGGTCCGAAGCAGCTTTTAATCGCTCCCCGGTGGAGCGCTGACAAACATCGGGTATTAAACCAAATACAGTCTTATCTGAAAAAGGCTGATATCTGGCAAGGAAAGGAGTTAAACTATGGCAACAGCATTCAAACTTTATAAACTCATCATCCTTTACATGTTAAACCGTGTAGATTTTCCCCTGACAAATTCGCAGTTATCAGAGTTTATTTTAGGTCAGGGATATACCAATTACTTTAAGCTTCAGCAGGCAATCGCCGAACTTGCCGAGGAAGGCTTCATCCGCGAGGAAGCTACTCACAACCGCACCTTCTATCACCTGACAGAAGAAGGCGCCGAGACTGTACATTTTTTCAAAAATGACATCTCCCCTGCCATCCAGTCTGATATTGACAAATTCCTGAACAGCAGGCAATATGAATTAAAAAATGATGTGTCCGTGAAAGCCGATTATTATCCAAATGCAAATAACGAATATTCCGTACGCTGTCAGGTAATCGAGCAAAATGCGCCTCTAATCGACCTGACCGTCACCGTACCTGCAGAATCAGAAGCAAAAACGATCTCAAATAACTGGTCAAAAAAAAGCCAGGAAGTATATGCCCTTATCATGGCAAACCTATTATAAATTAACAAAATGTAAGGTAAAAAACAGCAAACCAACCGGAATTAGTCTGCTGCCTTTTTACTCTATCCTTTATTCTTTTCCGTTAAAACAGTAAGTACATACTCTACAAGGTTCGATTCCAATGGACGCCAACAAATCATCCAGCCTGTGATAACGAAGTGTTGTAAAGTTCTGTCTCTTTCTGATGTCCTCGATCATCTGCGCATATCTTTCACTGCACGGATCTGCGTATTCGTCCAGGATTTCCTGTGAGCAGCTATCTCCCTCTCTTTCCATGATCACCTGTCTTGCGATCAGCTCCATCTCTGATTTGGAGCGTGAGAAATTTAAGTATTTACAGCCGTAGATGAGCGGCGGACATGCCGGGCGGACGTGAACTTCCTTTGCGCCGCTGTTATATAAGAACTCCGTTGTCTCTCGAAGCTGCGTTCCTCTTACGATGGAGTCATCAATCAGAAGGAGTGACTTATCCTCTATCAATGCCTGTACCGGAATCAGCTTCATCCGCGCGATCAGGTTACGCTGGCTCTGGTTCGTCGGCATAAAGGAACGCGGCCAGGTCGGTGTGTATTTGATAAATGGTCTTGCATACGGAATACCTGATTCATTGGCATAACCGATCGCATGTGCAATACCTGAATCCGGAACACCTGCTACAATATCCGGATGAACAGAATCTCCGTCACGCTTTGCCAACATGCTTCCGCATTTGTAACGCATCTCTTCTACATTAACTCCTTCATACGCAGAAGTCGGATATCCATAATATACCCACAAAAAAGAGCATATCTTCATCTCATCACGCGCCGGACTTAATGTCTGAATTTCATCCGGTGTAATAAACGCGATCTCAGAAGGTCCTAATTCTTTATAGTCGCTATAACCAAGATTAATATAGGCATGGCTCTCAAAAGATGCACAGTAAGCGCCTTCTTTATGACCGATTACAAGAGGGGTCCTTCCGTAACGGTCTCTGGCCGCATAGATCCCATCCTTTGTCAGCAAAAGTAATGTCATGGAACCATCTACAATTTCCTGAACATACTTAATTCCTTCTGCGATAGAGTCTTTTTCACAGATCAATGCAGCAATTAACTCTGTCACATTAATCTGTCCGCTTGTCATCTCCTGAAAATGTGAATGTGCATTTTCATACAGACTATCCAGCAATGCCTCATAATTATTCACTTTGCCAACTGTCGTGATCGCAAAACTTCCAAGTTTTGAACGGATCAAAAGCGGCTGCGGTTCAAAATCGGAAATACATCCGATTCCGAGGTGTCCCTTCATCTCGCTGACGTCCCGGTCAAATTTCGTACGGAACGGGGAATTTTCGATATTATGAATCGCACGGTTGAACCCGCCTTCACCATAAGTTGCCATTCCTCCTCGTCTTGTCCCCAGGTGGGAGTGGTAATCTACCCCGTAAAACAACTCCAATACGCAGTCTTCTTTTGATGCTACTCCAAAAAATCCTCCCATGATCGTCCTCCTTGCACATATGATATGCTGGTAATCTCTATACTACCATTAATTTTAGCAAAAACCCTGTATATTCTGTCTGCTTCAAAATTGTACCACAGTCATAAAAATCTGTCTAATAAGTGTTATTTCTAACTATTAATAAGCATTGTTCAAAAATCTTCTGTCATGCGCTTATTATATGTCCATCAGAATCTTGCGAAGCTTTTGATTCACCTGTCCCGGATCCGCCTTCCCTTTCATTGCTTTCATCGTCTGGCCAACCAGTGCGCCCAACGCCTTTTCTTTTCCCCTTTTATAATCTGCAACCGCCTGCGGATTGTCTGCAATGACTTTTTTCAGCGCCTCTTTCAATGCCCCTTCATCGTTCACTGTCTTAAGTCCATGCTCCTCTACATATACCTTTGGATCAATATCTTCTTCAAAGATTTTCTCAAATACTTTTTTTGCAACAGAACTATTGATCGTTCCTGACTCTGTAAGATCGATCAGATCAGCAAGATTTTCCGGCGAGAAGTCAATCTCTTCCGTCTCCATATCATGTTCTTTTAAAAGGCGCATTGTCTCTACCATAAGCCAGTTAGAGACTTTTTTCGGTTTCCCGCACAGAGCCGTCGTTGCCTCAAAAATATCCGCCATATGCTTCGACCCTGTAATGATCTCTGCATCATAACGGGGGATGTCAAACTCCTCCCTGTATCTGGCGAGCTTCTCGTCGCGAAGCTCCGGCTGCGCCTCTTTGATCCTCTGAATCCACGCATCGTCGATAAGGACAGGAACAAGATCCGGCTCCGGAAAATATCTGTAGTCCTGTGCATCCTCCTTTGACCTCATGGCGTAGGAAGACTCTTTGTTGTCATCCCAGCGCCTTGTCTCCTGCACAACTCCTTTCCCTTCTTCTAAAAGCTCAATCTGTCGCTGTCTCTCTGCGTCAATTGCTCTGGCGATCGCTTTAAAAGAGTTTAGGTTCTTCATCTCCGTCCTTGTTCCGAACTTCTCCGTCCCCGCCTCTCTGACAGAAAGGTTCACGTCGGCTCTCATGGAACCCTCCTGAAGTTTGCAGTCTGACGCTCCGAGATACTGGATGATCATGCGAAGTTTCTCAAGATATGCTATCACCTCCTGTGCAGAACGCATATCCGGCTCGGATACGATCTCCACAAGTGGGACGCCGCTTCGGTTAAAATCTACAATGGACGTATCATCCCACTCGTCATGGACAAGCTTTCCCGCATCCTCTTCCATGTGCATCTCATGGATGCGGACCTTTTTCTTTGTATCGCCGACTTCTATCTCTACATAGCCATCTCTCGCGATCGGCAGATATAATTGTGAAATCTGATAATTCTGAGGATTATCAGGATAAAAATAATTCTTTCTGTCAAACTTACATACTCTTGTAATCTCGCAATTGGTTGCAAGTCCGATCGCTATCGCATACTCCGCCACCTGCTTATTAAGAACAGGAAGCGAACCCGGCATACCCGTACATACCGGACACGTGTGTGTGTTTGGCGCTCCTCCGAACTGCGTAGAGCAGGAGCAGAATATCTTTGTCTTTGTCGAAAGCTCTACATGCACTTCCAGTCCGATCACTGTCTCATACTGTTTTGCCATGACTGTCTTTCTCCTTTCTGCCAATCTGCTGATCTTACAGGTTCAGGGCTCTCATATGGTCTTGTCTGTTCAAATGTATATGCCGCACGAATGATCTTGTTCTCGTCAAAACAATTCCCGATGATCTGCATCCCGACCGGCAGCCCTTTCATATCTTTCCCCACAGGGACTGTGATCCCCGGAAGCCCCGCAAGGTTTACAGAGATCGTATAGATATCTCCCAGATACATCTTAAGCGGGTCGCTTAAGCTCTTCCCAAGCTCCGGCGCCGTAGTTGGCGCCGCAGGCGCGATAATTACGTCATACTTTTCAAAAGCTCTGTCAAAGGCCCTTTTGATCAATGCCTTTGTCTTGAGCGCTTTCAGATAATACGCATCATAGTAGCCTGAGCTCAATACAAAGGAGCCCAGCATGATCCTCCTTTTAACCTCTGCGCCGAATCCCTCGGAGCGCGTCTTTTTATACATATTATGGAGCCCTTCATATTCACCTGTCCGATAGCCGTACTTCACGCCGTCAAACCGGGAAAGGTTAGAACTGGCCTCCGCTGATGCGATTACATAGTATGCCGGGATCGCATACTGTACCAGGCTTAAGTCAAATTCTTCTACAATTGCTCCTTTTTCTTCCAAAACCTTTACAGCATTTAAAATATGTTCACCGACTTCTTTATCCAGCCCGTCGCCAAAATAATCCTTCGGGATCCCGATCTTCATCCCTTTTACATCATCCACAAGGGCGCTGGTAAAATCATAACTGTCCCTCAAAACAGATGTGCTGTCCTTCTCATCATGAGATGCGATCACCTCAAGGATTGTCGCACAGTCTGTAACATCCTTCGCAATCGGTCCGATCTGATCTAAGGAAGAACCATACGCAACAAGCCCGTACCTTGACACAGTTCCATAAGTCGGCTTCATTCCCACAACTCCGCAAAAGGAACTGGGCTGTCTGATAGAACCTCCCGTATCCGATCCCAGCGCATAGGGGCACTCTCCGGCTGCAACTGCCGCACAGGAGCCGCCGGAGGAACCTCCCGGGACGTGCCGCAGGTTCCACGGGTTTTTCGTCTCTCCATAATAGGAGGTCTCAGTCGTGCTCCCCATGGCGAACTCATCCATATTCGTCTTTCCGATAATGACCGCTCCGGCTCTTTCCAGATTCCGTACTGCCTCCGCCGTATAAGTCGGCTTAAAATTTTCTAATATTTTAGAACTGCAGGTAGTAAGCATCCCCTTCGTACACATATTATCCTTAATGGCTGTCGGAACTCCCGCCAGAGGTCCGGTGAGCGTCCCGCTGTCGATAAGCGCCTGCACCTCTTCTGCACGTTTTAAAGCTCCTTCCTTATCAATCGTCACAAAACTGTTGATATCATCTTCCACTCTTTCAATCTGCGCAAGGTAAGCGCGGAGCGCATCTGAAACCGATATTTCTTTTGCTTTTATTTTCTTTCCCAGCTCAACGGCCGTCATACAACAGATATCCATGCTCTCTTCTCTCCTATCCGATCGTCTTTGGCACCTTAAATCCCTGATCTTTTTCAAGCGGTGCATTGGCAAGTGTGTCTGCGCTTCCATCGCCATTAAGGACTACGTCTTCGCGAAATACATTGTTTACCGGAAATACATGGGACATCGGTTCAATGCCTTCTGTGTCCAGTTCATTTAACGTATCTATATAGTCAAGCATTTTCTCCATATCGGATTTTGCATTCTCCTTTTCCTCATCAGACAGCTCCAGTTTTGCAAGAATACCTACATATTCAATGGTTTCATCTGATATTTTGTTCGCCATATTGCTTCCTCCTGCATGTTTAATAATAAAAATATTGCATATATGTTTCCATATAATCAGTTGATGCGATCTCAGGACTTGGTGACATACTGACAATCATCACATCTTCCCCTTCATCCTCTTCTATCGTTATCTTTGCACCTTCGGGTAACACTACGTTTTTATATACATTTCCTTCTGTTTCGGACTCACCCATATAGACGCTCTGACTGTATCCTTCTTCTTCATCCGTCTGATCTTCTTGTGTTTTATCAGTAAAAACTGTAAATTTTATACTTCCGGAGCCCTTTGTCACCGTGAAATCATACACTCCCGGTTCAAAGTCCGCTCCCGCTTTCTTCTGCGTACTCCCCGAAAACCGGTACTCCTGAGTAAGCGGCGTATCTTCATATTGAACTTCCTGCGCATTTTGCGTTGTTAAGATTACCGGCGCTTCCGCTGCGATTTCAACAACCGCCCCGTCAAATAACCGCAGATCGTCCAGATAATTGATATCATCTTTTCCTGTATACTCATAGAGATAAATGGAATTCTCCGGATCCTGAACTTTGACAACATCGAATTCATTCTGTGTATCTGCCGCATAATCTCCTGACGGAAGATGCACTCCCACAATATAATTCCCGGATACCAGCGAAAATTCTGCCGCCACTCCTTCTTCCGGAAGCGTAATGCCGTTTTCTTCTATCATACTGTACGGATGATAGTTATAGCTGTCTTCACGGGTTCCGCCGGTGATCTTGTCAACAATACCATCTATTCCAATCTCATCTATACTCTCTATCACTGTTCCGAGAACGGACAAGATGACGAATATAGATACTGCTTTTTTCGCCCAGCTTTTCTTCTTAGGTTTTCCGTAATCCATTCCGGTATTCTTCCGCGGAGCCTTTTTTTCTCTTATCCCCTTTTCTTTCTTCTTTTTTCCCTTATATTGTTTCAATTCATATTGCTTTTCATCATCCGGATGTGTATGCGTCATGGGCATCCCATCACAGGAGCTTTGGTTGATCTTATAATATTTTTCACACTGGTTATTATCCAGTCCGCACTCTGTACATATCCGCTTACTGTTTAACTTTCCTCCACATAAAGTACATCTTTTTCCAAACATAATCTTACCTCTCTCCTCATCCAAAAGCAGCCTGAAGGCTGCATATCCGATTACGGTTCTAATCGGCTTAAATCCCTTGGAAACAATGTTGTCTCCCGTACATTATCCTCCCCAACCAGCTTCATTGTCAACCGTTCCAGACCAATTCCCAGGCCTCCGTGCGGAGGCATTCCGTGTTTGAAAGTATTCAGATACTGCTCCATCCCTTCCTCAGACATCCCCCTTGCCTTTATTTTCTCTGTCAGCATCTTGTAATCATGAATCCTCTGTCCCCCTGTGGTGATCTCCATGCCTTTACATAACAGGTCGAAGCTCAGAGTATATCTGGGATCATCCGGATCGTCCATGGCATAAAACGGACGTTTCTTAGATGGATAATGCGTGACAAATACAAAATCGCTTCCCCATTCTTCTTTTGCATATTGCCCGATCAGCATTTCCTCTTCCGGTTCCAGATCAAATGGAGTTCTCATCTTATGGTTATACCTGTCTGCAACTTTCTTTTTGATCTCGCTAAATCTGACTGCCGGGATGCGACCGGCTCTCGGCAGTTCGATATTAAGAATCTCAAGCTCTCTTTCATATTCCTTTTCAAGTAATGCTAACGCATACTGAAGATATCCGGTTTCCATCGCCATGATATCTTCAAATCCATCAATATATCCCATCTCAAGATCAAGGCTCGTATATTCATTCAAATGACGTTTTGTATTATGCTTTTCAGCCCTGAATACCGGCGCTGTCTCAAATACCCTGTCAAACACGCCAACCATCATCTGTTTGTAAAACTGCGGACTCTGAGCTAACACCGCCGGTCTGTGGAAATATTCAAGCTTGAATATATTCGCTCCTCCTTCTGCTCCCCTGGCGCCGATCTTGGGCGTATGGATCTCTGTAAATCCCTGTCCGTACAAAAAATCGCGAAACGCTCTGGTAAGTCCTTCCTGAATCCGGAACTTCGCCCGTTCCCTTACGTTTCTAAGAGAAATCGACCTGTAGTTTAGCTTTGCCTCCAAAGAAGTGTTCAGCTTCCACTTAGAAACTTTAAGGGGCATCATCTCATCTTCCGGCTCGCTTAAAATACGGATCGTTTTCATGCGGATCTCAATTCCATTCGGCGCCTTTTCATTCTTCTCTAAGGCTCCTTCAATCTCTACCGTGGCAGCTTCCTTAATGTCGCTCAATGAAAATTGTGACGTTCCCTTCTCATAAACTGCCTGGAGAAGTCCCTCCCTCTTCCTGAGAATCACGAACGCAACCGTTCCCATGTTACGGATCGTATGGACGGCTCCATTCACCTTCACCATCTGACCCTCCTCTGCCTTTGAGAGAAGCTCACTGATCTCCATCGTTTCTTTTGGTCTTACACCTGTTAAAAATTTCATATGTTTGGTCCTCCTTTTTTTCAGCGGGACGGATACGTTCATTTAGAAAAAAGAAAACCGCCTTCGCCATAATTGAACGCAATTACAGCGAAGACGGATATCATCATCGTTATCCGCGGTACCACCCGCTTTGAACCCGGTACGGATTCCACTTTCTGCGCGTAACGAGCGCCCACGTACTGACCTACTATAAATGATAAGTATAATAAAATATCTGTTCAGCCAGTCTGCTCCGGAGTGTTCCCTATTGTCCTTATTCCTCAAGAGGTACTCTCAGTCGGTGATTCCTCATTCCTGTCAAGTTCCAAAGGACAGAGTCTCTTTCATCGCTTTAGCTTAATAAATTCCTTATAATGGTAGCATACAGAAGAAAAGATTTCAAGGTTTTTGCATTTAAAACATCTAAAACATCTCACTGCATAATCTCTGCATTTTCTCATGCACATAAGGCATGTCTCTCTCATCTGTCAGAGTCACGATAACATCTCCGACCTGAAGCCTTGTTTTTCCTTTCGGGATGATCTCATCCGTCCCTCTCTGAATCGCCACCAAAAGGCAATTATCCGGCCAGTCCACCTCACTGATCAGCATATCGTCCAGGTGGGAATTATAATGAACCACAAAATTCGTCAGTACCTTTTGACCGTGCCCGTTTGCCGCAGCGCCTTTTCCGGAGCATTTCCCACTTGCGCCCTGTTTTTCCAGAAGTCTCTCTAACAAGCTCTCATAGATCGGCCTGGACTTAAGCAGTGTCGCTGCAACATATGCTACGATAGATACAATTGACAAAGATAACATCTGATGCAGCGAACCAGTCATCTCAAAGATCAGGATAATACCAGTCAATGGCGCCCGGACGATCGCTGAAAAATATCCCGCCATAGCAAGCAGCACGAAATTATTGATATAGACAGGATCCAATCCAAAATACTGCACGCCAACGGTTGCAAATGCCCCGCCTGTAAATCCCCCAAGAACAAGCAGCGGAAAAAAGATCCCTCCCGGAGCGCCTGATCCGAAGCATACCGCTGAATATATAAAGCGGCTGACAAGAATAAAGATCACTGTTCTAGGCATCACATCCACATTGGTAAGATACTCGATCAGTGAATGCCCGCTGCCTAAAAGCTCCGGTTTTGTAAGTCCTAAAATCCCTGCGCATAAAAACGGGATAAAAAGCTTCGTTGTTGTATTTAAGAAGCTTGCCTGATCATACATGGACTGAACCTTTAAAGTAAACCAGTTGTAGAACGCCCCCAGTACTCCAAGCACTGCTCCAAGCGCTACCACCATCCAGTAATCTTTCTCTGTAAGCGTCTTTACTATTTCAAAATCAAACACCGGCTTCATCCCGAATACTGCGGAAGATAAAAAATCCGCTGTCAGAGAAGACGCCATGACAGATACCAGTACAGACACTGAAAAATTCTTATGTACTTCCTCAAGCGAAAACATGACTCCGGCAAGCGGCGCATGAAAGGCTGCCGCAAGTCCGGCGCTTGCGCCACAGGTCAGGAGAAATTTTTCTTCGGTCTTCCCCCTGTCCAGGCCTTTGGATACTCCCTTTCCGACCATAGCTCCAAGCTGGATCGACGGGCCTTCTCTTCCAAGCGCAAGTCCTCCTAAAAGGCACAAGAATCCGCCGGCAAACTTAGCGGATAACGTTTTCAGCCAGTTCTGATTAAGCTTTCCCACCATCTCTCCTTCAAGCTGCGGAATCCCGCTTCCGGAGATCATCGGCTCAAAAGCGATAAGCTTCCCTACAATCCATGCAAGAAGCAGCAATATAAAAAACCATCCTGCGATCAACAGCACATTTCCCTTAATAAATCTCAATATATCCTGTAATGCATTTCCCGCAAATTCCAACGCCATACGGTAAAGGATGGTCACAAATCCGGCAAGTCCTCCTACCATCATCCCTTCACCGATCAATATCACCTGAAACCTCTCAGCACGCTTTATCGTACCAGACGTATCCTTTTCCACAACATTCCCTCCCGATACAGATCCTCTCATTTCTTCTCGTTCTATTATAGCAAAATTTCCCCTTATTTCAACGTCTGTTTCCTCTTGACACGCATTTTAAAAGGGATGCCGCATCACAGCATCCCACTGTCTATTCCTCTGCCTCGCTATGAACTTGTCGGGATATATCTTCTGATCTCGCCTGCCACATTACTGATCGGCATCGTCTGAAGCCATACTTTTCCAGGCCCTGTAACCACTGTATTAAAGAGTCCCTCTCCGCCGAACAGCATATTTTTCATACCCGGGACGCTCTGTATATCCATGTTGCACGTCGCCGTCATCGCTGCGAGATGTCCTGTATCAATTATGAGCTGCTGCCCGGGCTGAAGCTCATACTCCACTACGTGTCCGTCAAATTCAGCAAACATGATCCCGCATCCACTGACCTTCTGCATGATGAATCCCTCACCGCCGAACACGCCTGATCCTAATTTTTTACGGAAATGCACTGACAACTGTACGTTTCCCTCAGCCGCAAGAAATGCGCTTTTCTGGAAAATCATGTCCTGATCAGGTGCGATCTCAAAAGCTCTGATCGACCCGGGAAAACAGGACGCAAAAGCGATCATGCCTTTCCCGTTCTGTGCAGTGTAGATGTTCTGGAATACCTTTTCCCCCGCGAATGCTCTTCCGAGAGCTTTCCCGATCCCGCCATTGCTTGTAGTCTCCATCTTCATATTGGGCGACATCCATGACATAGCCCCGCCTTCTGTTATCATCTTCTCGCCATTTTCCAACTCACATATGACAACCGGCAGATTGTCGCCTTGTATCTGATATTTCATTTCCTGTCCTCCTTCTCTTTTTACTGTTATGTTTAATTGTGTATATTGTACCATAGGCGGTCTTAGATTGCATCTGTATTTGTACATTTTTTATCAGGAATGACCGAAATATATCAAACCTGATTAAAATATATCAATTGTATACTTTTTTGATTTTCTATGATATTCTGATTTTACGAATTACATATTGGGGAAAGAGAGGTATAAACCATGTTACAAACTATTGAAAATGTTAATACTGTCATTAACAATTTCGTCTGGGGCGTTCCGGCTATGATCTGCATCATCGGTGTAGGACTGGTATTAAGCTTCCGCACCAGATTTATCCAATTCCGCAAATTTGGATATGCACTTAAAAACTCGATCGGACGTATCTTCCATAAGGAAGAAGCGAAAGAAGGCAGTATCACTCCATTTCAGGCAGTATGTACTGCTCTCGCCGCCACAGTCGGCACCGGAAATATTGCGGGCGTGGCAGGAGCGATCGCTATCGGCGGACCCGGGGCCGTTTTCTGGATGTGGGTGTCAGCCCTTCTCGGAATGTGTACAAAATTTTCTGAAGTAACTTTAGCAGTGCATTTCCGCGAAAAGAATACTGAAGGAGATTATATTGGCGGTCCGATGTATTACATCAAGAACGGGTTGGGGAAAAAATGGTATTGGATGGCCGTTGTATATGCATTACTTGGAGCATTGACCGTTATGGGGACAGGCAATGCTACGCAGGTAAATACTATTACGACTTCTATCGACTCTGCGCTTATTAATTACGGGATCATCAACAATGATCAGACAGGCACTGTAAATCTTGTTCTCGGTATCATCATTGCTCTTTTAGTAGCAACCGTACTTCTCGGCGGTGTAAAACGTATCGGAAGTGTTACTGAAAAACTGGTTCCATTCATGGCAGTGCTGTACATCATTCTCGCATTAGGTGTAGTAATCCTTCATATTGGTTCCATACCTGGCGTATTTGCATCGATTTTTGCCGGGGCATTCAACCCTTCCGCATTTACCGGCGGTGTTGTAGGAAGTTTCTTCATCAGTATGAAACGAGGCGTATCCCGCGGTATCTTTTCTAATGAAGCAGGTATCGGTACAGGATCCATCGCTCATGCCTGTGCGGACACAGACCAGCCTGTAAGACAAGGCATGTTCGGTATCTTTGAAGTATTCGCCGATACGATCGTTATCTGTACCTTAACTGCACTGGTAATCCTTTGCAGCGGCGTAGGCATTAACTTTGGAGAAGCTGCCGGCGCTGAATTAACGATTTCCGGATTTACTTCTACTTACGGAAACTGGGTATCTATATTTACTGCGGTTTCCATGTGCTGTTTTGCGTTTTCCACAATTCTCGGATGGGGACTTTACGGATCCCGCTGCATGGAGTTCGTATTCTCCTCCAGGATCATTAAACCCTTTATGGTTGTCTACTCCTTAGTAGCAATTCTGGGTGCAACCGTAGATCTCGGCCTTATCTGGGGCATCGCTGATACATGCAACGGATTAATGTCGATCCCTAACCTTGTGGCGCTCTTCCTGTTATCCGGAACAGTAGTCAGGTTAGTTCGTGAGCATTTCGCAAAA
>CAZNXL010000025.1:0-13104 GCA_964577075.1 uncultured Dorea sp.
CTTTAGAGGAAAGTGTCGAGACTATCCAAAAGCTCATTAACGAAATGACTGCTAAGATTTCTCAAAATCAATAAGATATACAAGAAGTACTCCTTTGTACAATTGATAGTATACCGGGGAGTACTTCTTGTAATAATATAAACTTCCATTTATGCCAATATATTTTCCGTTATCACTCCACTTGAGATAGACATTGGCTGTACTGTAATTTTCGCACAATGATCATTTATTCGGATATATGCCGGGATTTCTTCATCTGTACGATTCAGAACTACGAATGTAATATCCTCTTTATTTTTAAATGCAGTTACCTCTAATTTATCCGTATATCTGCTCATTCCGATCCTGACTGCATCCTTTTCAATAAAATGGCTAAAATGCCATAAATGTCCTAATATATTGCCCTCTATCAACACCTTTTCTTCTGTATCATAAAGATAAGGGGCATCACAATAATTACCTACATGGTTGGGCCCTCCGATCTCATCCAGGACCAAATTCCAATCAAAAAATGTATCCATTCCCTCATTCAGATTGCCGATAATGTCATGTGCATATTTCTGCGCATTTTCCAGATAATCGTCTGCCGAAAATTTACTGTACTCGATACATGCCTCAGAAAGTAAAAGCTTTTTATCCGGAAAACTTTCTTTTATCATACGAAGTGCCTCAAAATGATCTCCACTGTACCAATGGAATGCTACACCCTCTATCATTTTATCGGTATCTTTATCGATCATCGTCTCTGCCCACTCAAAGGCGCGCTCTTTGTTGTGATCCCACAGATAGATTTTAATATCGGTAAGATGATGTCTCTCAAACGCCGGCCAGATATAATCTCTTAAAAATACTTTCTGTTCCTCTGCTGTATATACGCAGGAATCCCACGTCTGGACAGCTTTCGGTTCGTTTTGCAGGGTCAGCATTGTTACGCGATATCCACGGTTTTTATATTCTTCAATATATCTGCAAATATATTGTGCCCATCTCTCACGATACTCTTCCTTTAGCTTTCCCCCGTGATCGCGCTCCCCGTTTGTTTTCATATAAGACGGCGGACTCCACGGCGACAGCATAATTTCCAGTTTTCCCCCATATACCTCTTGTGCCGCATCAAGAAGCGGCAATATATACTTTTCTACCCTTTCAAAGGAAAACTTCAAAAATCTTTCATCGGTTTCATCAGAATCTGCTTCATAATGCTCCAGAGAAAAATCGCAGCTATCAATAGGAATACGCACAAAATGATATTTCATATCATCTTTACCAAAATATCTATTCACCATTTCTTTTTTGTGCTCTTCGTCCATCAAGGAATATACATACCCTGCCGAATCTGTAATCGCACCGCCGAAGCCTCTCATCCTCTGGTATTCTATGTGCGGATAAAGATTGATCAGCTCATTTTCCCTCTCTTTATCATGGACAAATACAAGATTTTTTTCTGAGATCTCTTTCTTGTTATTCTCATATGTTGTTGTAATATATTTAAGCTTCACCTTTACTCCTCCATTATCTCTTTTCAAGACGATATTCCTTCGGGGACATTCCCTTTATTTTCTTAAATACCTTTGAAAAATATTTCTCATCACGGAATCCCACTTTGTAGGCTATCTCATAATTTTTCAGATAGTTTTGCTCCAGATAGCTGCAGGCTCTGTCAACCCTGACACGATTCAGGTAATCAATGAACCCACACTGCAGATGCTGATTGAACAATGTTGACAGATATCCTCCGGAAACTCCGATCTCCTCTGCCACTCCGGTTAATGTAAGATTCTCTGTATAATGCTCTGCTATATATTCCTGTGCGTTTCTGACAAGAGGATTTGTCCGTCCTTTCTCACTGTCCATAATCTCCGGTTCTTCTTTTCCAAACCTCTCATCTGCCAGCCGGCAGATACATTCTAAGATGTCCGCGGCACGTGTAGGTTTCAGAAGATATTCTCTTGCGCCATACTTCAATGCCTGCTTCGCATATTCGAATTCGTCATATCCGCTCAATATTATTATGATCGGATGAAGACCTGCCTTTGAAGTCTCACGCATTACATCAATCCCGTTTTTTAACGGCATCTGCACATCTAAAAGAATAATATCCGGCTGATATTTTAAAATACAGTCTATTGTCTCCTGCCCATTCTCCGCCTCATATATTTTATCAAAGCGGTCTGTATGTAACTTGATATATTTTGCAGTGCCTCTGCGAATAACATCCTCGTCATCTGCAATCAATAATTTAACCGACACTGTGATCCTCCCTTTCAAGTGGAACCATCAAAGTCACCGTCGTCCCATGTCCGACATCACTTTGAATCTCCAGTTTAAAATCATCATGGTACTTCAATTGGAGTCGTTCTTTTATATTTTTAATTGCAAATCTTCCAACTCTCTGTTTTGCATACTTTTCATTTTCTTTTTCCCAGATTGCATCAATCTGATCCTGACGCATCCCGATTCCTGTGTCCTGTATCTCAAAGCAAATATAATCGCCCTCTGCTTTTCCTCTCACTTTCAATTGACACGGCGCACTTACATTCTCAAATCCGTGTACGATCGCATTCTCTACAAAAGGCTGTACGATCAGCTTCGGTATTCTGGCCTTTCTCACAGATTCTTCAACTTCAATTGTATAATTTAATCGTTTATTAAAACGCACCTTCTGAATCTGCAGATACCGTGACACCAGTTCCATCTCCTGTCCTACGGTAACCTCCTTCTTCCCCTGGCTCAGAACCATTCTGAATAATTGAGACAAGGCAAGTATCGTCTCCGCAAGCTCCTCATTCTCTGCCTCCTGTGCCTGCCAGTACAGAGAATCCAGTGTATTATAGAGAAAATGGGGATTAATCTGTGCCTGCAGAGCCGTCAGCTCACTTTCCTTTTCCTGAAGGGTAATTACATAGTTTTCGTCAATCAAAGTGCGGATATCTCCAACCATCCGGTTGAAGCACTCTGCCACCTCACCAACCTCATCATGTGTACTCACCTCTACCTGCTGCTCAAAATCTCCCGCTGAAAATTTGCGGATTGCTTCACTGATCTGCCTTAACGGCTTTGTCACAAGATTGGAGATAATTAACAGAAGAGGAAACAGCGCCAGCATAACGCCGATCATAAGCATAACCGGCATATACACAATATCTCCGATCTGCATCTGTAATCCGTATTTCGGAACTATCTTTCACACAATACTTGCATTTGCCTCTGACTGTTTGCAGATAACATCATAATCTTTATAAGAAAAATGTATTTTTCTTTTTCTGTAATCCATTTTTAAGAACTCGTCACTTTTCAGATACTGTTCCACTTTTTCATCCAAAGTTCCGCTTTGGCACAATTCTCCTCCGTTTTTATCCAGGATCAATATACTTTCTCCGTCACCCTGAATAACATTTTCGCACATATCCATAAATTTTTTCTGGCTCACGCCTATTACAATGTAACCTAATGTTTTCTTTTGTGTAAGGTCAAATATTTCCCGATACAATACAACCTTGTCCGTTCGATTCGTTTCATAGGTTTCTCCCCGTCCCTTCGGAACACTTCTCCATATCATACCGTTACTGCTTTCAATCGTTTCTTTATAAATCTCAGTTTCATGTACGGTGTCAATATCCGGAATATAGACGCTTCCATCCATTCCCCGCAGATATGGACGGATCCCGTTTTCCGGATAAATGGCAATTGTCTGAATATGACCCTTAAGGGATATCATATCCTGCACAATCTGCATCGGTGCCTCTTCATTCCATAGTTTAGAATTTTTATTTTTTTCTTCGACCTCATTTCCATTCAGAAGATTATGGACCTCTGTGTTGATACATATATAAGTAGAAAAATCTTTAATATCCGACTGAAGCATGTTAATACTGTCTGACAACGTGTTTACGCTTGCTATATCATTCTCAAGCCGCCCATTCAATTCTTTATTATAATTATAAAAAAGAAGAACAATACATATGAGAAGCAGCACCGGAGTAATAATCAGATATCCATAAAAAATCAGTTTTTTCTTTACACTCAATCTGTCAACCCACTGTCTAATCTTTTCCATATGACCGTTCTCCTTTATCGCTTTTTATCCCTTGACCGCTCCCATAGCAACGCCCTTGGTGATATGCTTATTTAAAATAATATATACTATAACTGCCGGAGCTGCGGTTAATGCCATTACAGCAAATTGCACTGCATAATTTGAAGAATATTCACCGGTAAATTCCAATATAGCGAACGGAAGCGTCTTCCATGTCGGTGAACTTAAGTATGTACTTGCCATCATGAATTCATTCCAGTTATTTAAAAATGTCATGATCGCCACAGTAGCAATAGATGGCTTAAGCATCGGTGTAATAATCTGGAAGATAATCCTGTAAATCCCGCATCCATCCATAACTGCCGCCTCTTCAAGCTCCACCGGAATAGATTGCATAAAACTTGTCATTAAAAATAATGCCTGTGGAAGTGAAAATGCGATATATGGGATCAGCAGCGCCCAGATAGTATCTGTAAGTCCCAGCATACTGTATATTTTGTAATTCGGCAGAAGTGTTGCATGAATAGGGATCATAAGTCCCATCAAAAGCAGCATCTGTACAAGGCCGCTTAATTTCCACTTCATTCTATGACAGGCAAACGCAGCCATGATAGAAACCAGAATTACTAAGATTACCGCAAGCCCATTAATCAATATACTATTTTTTAAGTATAACAAGAAGTTTCCATCTACGAAAGCTTTTGTATAATTTCCCCACTGGATTTTTTTCGGAATAATAAGAAGTCCGTTTGTAAACATCTCATTACTGCTTGCCAGTGAAAAATCAAGCAGCCAGATCAAAGGAAATATTTGTATAACAGCTACTATAATGAGGACAACCCACAAAATCGGCTTTGTAATTTTACTTTTTTTCTTACCAACGCTTTTCATTATGCCAGTGCCCCCTTTGCTCTTGCTTTTTCTATTTTCTTTAGCTTAGCTTCATCTCTGTCTTCAAAAATCTTATTAAGAATAACTGTTGCTAACAGGCAGATAATAATGAATACAACACCGATCGCGTTACCATATCCGTATTTGAACGCTTTAAACGCCTGCTGGTACAGATAGTTTGCAGTAAACTGTGTGCTGTTTCCCGGTCCGCCATTTGTAAGAAGATATACTGTCTCCATCTGTTTCAGGGCAGAGATGACTGCCATTGTTACATTTACCTGGATTACCGGCTTCATAAGCGGCAATGTGATCTTTAAAAATGTCTGAACCTGATTTGCCCCGTCAATCGCGGCTGTCTCATACAATACAGGATCAATATTTTTAATACCGGTATAGTAGATTAACATACCCCATCCAAAGCCATGCCAGATAAGTACGATCAGCACTGCCCAGATAGCGGTATTCGTATCAAACCAGTTGATATCTCCCTTACCGCCAAAGGCTTTAATGATGTTATTTAACAGCCCGAAATCCGGATTATAGATAAATTTCCACAAATACGCGATAACTGCTACGGATATTACGTTTGGAATAAAATATACACAACGGAAAAAGTTCTCTCCTCTTCCTCCTAATTTATCCAATACCGCTGCCGTGATCAAAGCTAGCGGATGCTGGATAAATATAAATCCAATTGCCAGATACAGCGAGTTTCTAAGTGCTATTTTTAATGTGGGATCCTGGATCAGAGCCTTGTAGTTCTCAAACCCAATCATATGATAGGAACCCATACCTGAATAATCAGTAAATCCGTAGTAAGCACTCAGACAGATTGGAGCCAGTATAGCGAATAGGAACAATAAAAGTCCCGGCAATATCAAACTTATGATTACAAACTTGTTACTATATAATTTCTTCATGTGACTGCTCCTTTCGTGCGCAAGTCTAAAAGCCTGTTCCTTCAAATAATATGACCGTCAGGGAATCCTCTGGCGGTCATACTAAATCTACTGTTTTAACTCATTTTATTTACATGATGCGCCAATTGTTGAAAGGAAATCATCAACTGATGTTGTTCCATTTGTAACGCTCTGAATCTCACTTTCAATACTTGTCTTAAATGCTGATGGGCCACAGTCATTGATCGGTGTTCCTGAAAGGCTTGTAGAATTATTTAAAATGTCTACGATCTGTTTCAGAAGCTCTGTCTCATCGCCTGTCATGTATTCACTCTGGTCCTATGCAGATAAACCAACGCCATTTTCCCATCCGTATTTGGATAATTTATCCGGCTGATACATATAATTTAAGAACTTGATTGCTTCATCTTTTACTTCGGAATCAGCATATACAGCATAGCCTCCTCCGTTCCAAGCTGAGATATCAGTATCCTTTGCTGCGCCGCCTTCCACTGTCGGCATTGTAAATACTCTGATGTTTGTACGAATTTCCTCATCTATATCTTCATTAGTTGCCATGGATGTCTCCCAGCTTCCCATATACCACATTGCAGCCTGTCCGTTCGTAAACAGGTTCTGGGATGTTCCGTAATCCTGTGAATCATATCCGTTCTGGAAAAGTCCTGCATCCGCTGCATCCTTCATAAGCTGTGTTGCCTGTTTAAGCTCCGGAGCGCTGAAATCTCCACTTGCAACAGCGTCACTTACAATCTGTGAATAATCATTTCCGCTGATCTTGAACAATAAATCTGCAAGATAACATGCTAACGGCCATCCGTCTCCGCCGTCCATTGCTACAGGAGTAATTCCCTTTGCATTGATTTTGTCTGCCAATGCGAGAAGTTCATCATATGTCTTCGGAACTTCCCATCCGTTATCATCAAACATCTTCTGATTGTAATAGAATACTCCAATATCTGTATTTCTCGGAAGTCCGTAAAGCTTTCCGTCATATGTATATCCGTTTAATGAACCTTCTACGAATCCATAGTCTGCATAGTCATCTGCATTCAACTCAGCTAAAACTCCGGCATCTACAACCTCATCCAAGAATGCCGGCTGTCCCCAGATACTTACTACGTCCGGCATTCCTTCCATAGAGTAAGCTTTGAATTTTGTTTTGTAAGCCTCTTCATCGAGAGCTTCAACTTCGATATTTACATCCGGATTTTCCTTCATATACTCATCGATAATTGTCTGCTCTACGAGTCCCTGTCCATTCTTTCTGTCCGGCAGATTAGAAAATACCTTCAATGTTACTTTTCCATCATCTGAAGCAGAAGATGTGCTTTCTTTGCTTCCGCAGCCAACTACCATTGTCGCTACCATTGATACTGCAAGAAGAGCTGATATTAATTTGCGTTTCATTTTAAATTTCCTCCCTGGTCCTTTTCTTCTTCAAATGCATTTGTTTGATGATTAAATTCTAACATTGAGTATTCTCTAAAAACAGATACCAAAATTTCAAAAAGGTGTAATATTTTCATATTTTCTCTTTACTTATTCGGATATATCATCATCTTTCCATTCTTTCCCCTTATCTTAAAGGCCTCGTTAATCTCATCCAAAGATAATATGTCAGATATTAATTCTGATAACTTAATTTTTCCGGTATTGATAAGATTTGCGGCACGCCCATGCGTATAAGGATTTACATAAGACGCCGTAACGCTGATCTCTCTCTGGAAAATCTCGTACGGTTTCACCGGGATCTCGCAATCCGGCTCTGTAAGTCCGAACAGTAATACCTGTCCTCCGTTTCCGATGTATTTGAATGCATCCATCATAGTTTCCTTTCGTCCTACGCACTCTATCGTTACATTAATCTCGCGGATTCCTTCTTCTTCCATTAATTGGAATGGTGTTTTCTCCATCGGATCAACTGTATAATCCGCACCCAGACTGATTGCCTTTTCCCGTTTTGAGGCAACCGGCTCCGATACGATGATAGTTGCTGCTCCTGCAAGCCTTGCCAACTGAAGCATGATAAGTCCGATCGTTCCCCCGCCTATGATCAGTACCGTATCGCCTGTACGGATATTTGCCCTGTCAATTCCATGCAGACAGCATCCTAAAGGCTCACACATTGCCGCTTCCTCAAAGGATATGTCCGGCCTAAGTACATAGACCTGCTCTTCCTTCACCTTACAAAGCTGCGCAAATCCGCCGTCATAAGTAACCCCTGTCGCTGAATAAGACTCGCAAAAATGTGGTTTTCCTACCTGACATGGGTAACATTTTCCGCACATGATACTGGGATCAACCGTCACATGTTCGCCAACCTTCACATTTCTTACCTCTTCTCCGACTGCCTCTACAACTCCCGCAAACTCATGTCCTAAAACTACCGGTGGAAAACACTCAGAAGCTCCCTTTGCCCCGTCATAAATATGCATGTCCGTACCGCACACTCCTGCTGCCATCACGCGGATCAGAACCTCATCACCATGGATGACAGGCTCTTCTTTCTCTTCAACTTTAATTACACCCGGTTCATAAAATACTGCTGCTTTCATACATTTATCTCCTTTTCTTTTTTATTTTCTGTTATCAACTTTCCTTTAATTTAAGACAGCCAAAGCCTCTTACTTTCTCATAAATTCTCTTTTTTTCTTCCTCTTCGATCGACTTTAAATCTTTAAGTTCGTATACTTCTCCGATTTGTTCTGATTTTCCCTTTGCCATATCATGGTACATCATCAGATTGACCTCGATAATACTCTCATACTTCTGCGATAATTTTGCAATTGTGCGAAAATGTTCATCATTATCATTCATTCCGGGTATGATCGGACATCTTAAAAATATCTGTTTTTTATTGCTGCACAGATAATCCAGATTTTGCAAAATAAGGCTATTATCCACGCCTGTATATAACTTATGCTTTTCTTTATCAGTAGCCTTATAATCAAAAAGAAATAAGTCAACGTATGGAATCATTTTCTCATATTTTTTTGTATCTGCATACCCGCATGTGTCTAAGCATACATGAAGTCCGCAGCGCTTTGCCTCTTTTAATAACTGTAGCAGCCCTTCAAACTGCAGCATCGGCTCACCGCCGCTTACTGTAAGACCACCGCCGCTCCTTTTAAAAAAGTCTTTGTCCTTTAAAACAGTCTTAAGAATCTCTTCGCTGTTCATCTTTTTTCCATATATTTTAAGAGCATGATTCAGACACACTTTTTCACACTCCCCGCAGTGTATGCAGCGGCTGTAGTCAATTGTGTGACCTCTTTCTGTAAATGTGTGTACTCTCTGCTTACACGCTGCCTTGCACCTTGCACAGGAAACACAATTTTTTTCTAAAAATGCAAGCTGCGGCGCGCTTTTTTTTGACTCCGGATTATGACACCACACACAGTTTAAAGGGCACCCTTTCAAAAAAACGGTAGTTCTTATCCCCGGACCATCATGCAGGGCAAATTTTTGTATATCAAAAACTGTTAATTCTGTCATAGCATATAACATCCATTCCGTTAATTCAGTGTACGGTTCAGTATATCAAGCTGCACATCATCGGCAAGCTCTATGTATCTAGCGCTGAAACCTCCGACACGTACGATCAGATTGGAATATTTCTCTGGATTTCTTCTGGCATTTTGAAGATCCTCTTTTCCAAGTACATTGATCATCGCCTGTGTTCCGCCCCGTCCGAAATAAGAATCCATAAGCGGAAGGATTACCCGCTCCCTCAGATGATTAAAGGTATCCTTTGAAAATTTCATATTCTGGACTGTTCCAAAATGTATATCTCCTCTTGCCTTGAGAAGTGAATTTATAAATGCCGTGACGCCGCTTTTATCCATTCCTGCTGTCGGATTATTTGCATTAGAAAGGGGCTCCCCTGATTTTCTTCCATCCGCTGTCGCTCCAGTGTTTCTTCCATAAGTAGCATTATCACGATTATTAATATTTACCATTCCAAAACAATCCAGACCATAATATTTTCCGGAAATATCTAACATTGTATAGCAGACCATCTCATGAACAGCCTTCATCATGTTATCAACTTCCTCCAGATCATTGCCAAACTTATCCACATTCAATAGAATCGCACGCTCCTCTTCATATCCTTCAAAATTATTTTTCAGGGCATCCATCAAGCGTTTTGCGGATATCGTCTTATCCTCATAAACACATTTTTTTATTGCATACAGAGAATCCGAACAGGTTACGATCCCGTATATCTCGTCACTTCCTCCGCACTTCACACAGCCGCCATTTATCACGCCTTTCCCTGCCTCCATACATCCATCGTATAAAATGTTGTGAAGATTTAAAGACATATCCTGTGCAATGATCTCATATCCGCGGGAATGGTTTCTTGCACTTACATCGGTTAAGTAAGCTACATTTTTACAATATGTATCCCACAATTCATCAAAAGTCTCATAATCCTCCAGCGTTGTCTCATTCGGTGTCATCCGATACATTCCCGTTGAATCATAACCGCCATTTATGGTCCCCCAGAGGACATTTGCCATATTCAGTACGGAATTAGGGCTTACGATTATACCGTGATCGATCGTAAACTCTCCGCAACCGAGTGGCATCCAGTTAAGTGCGGCATTATAATCAATCCCAAATACTTTCATAACTCCCGGAATTATATTTTCATCCTTATAAAGCATCGGATATGTTGTTCCTTCCCCAATGCAATCCATAGCTTTTTTATAAAGCTTCGGATTCATCCCATCATACATACGCAGAGTGAGCTGCGGCACGATATCACGCACACGTCTGGATACTTCCATAATTACCATCGCCAACTCATCCGCCTCTTTTTCATACTTTCTTCCCAGACCTCCGATAATAACTCTGTCATCTGTTACCTGTTCTTTTACGATCATTAACCGCCAGAAGCTTGTCAAAAGGCAGATTGCCTCTTCCTCGTCAATAATTCCTTTTTCCAGATCATTTTTATAATACATTGCCAGATAATCATCCATACGTCCCCACTCGCGGGCGCCGTCAATGATTGTATAGATAATAACAAGCTGGATTGCCTCTCTGAAAGTTTCCGGCTTATCTGTAACTAATTTCCGGCAAATGCGCTCCATCTCCTTCAGATCAGACTTTCTTTTTTCATCCGTCTCTTCTGCATATAATTCTGCCGCCTGATCAGCGTACCACTTTAAAGTTTTCATAATAGTCTTTAATGCCATCTTCATACCCGCATAAAAATTCGGGTCATTTTCAGGATGTTCTTCTTTTTTCTCCTCTATAAGCCGGTACAATCCCGATAAACCATAGTCAAGCAGCTTATGATAATCAAGAAAGATCCCCGCAACTCTCTGAAGCGCTGTTGCTGCATGAGGAAAATTCGCCAAGTCTAATACCATACCGTCTGAAACACCACCGGTAACCATATATACCTTATCGACCGGATCCATCTCCGCTAAGAATTTTTTTGTGGAAGTATTATCCTTCCAGTATTCCCGAAGCTCCTTCAATCTTCTTCTGTCATTTTCTGAAATATCCGGATCAGCAATTTTTTCATCAAACCACTCAAAATTCATGGCAAATCCCCATTCGCTGTTGATATACTGGGCGTTCATACCTAGCGGAAAGATGTCTGCACGTCCGCAAAAAAGATCATTCGGCATAATCCCTAACATGATCTGCGGAAATTGTGCATCCAGACATTTTGCTTCTCTGATTGCCGGATGGTCATTCTTGCATTCCTTATAAACCTCTGTGAATGCTTCCATATGATCTAAAAGCTCTGCAAAATTCAAACGAGGTTCATTATTATAGATCGTATCATAGCCATGATACGATTCCTTCGTACGGGTTTTATACGCCTCTTTCCAATACATATTTTTTCTCCTTTTCTTTTTATTAGGTTAAACGTTTTACTATCTTACATTTAGCTTACTCTTATAAAAACATTTTGTCAATTGACACATTTCCATAATGATAATGCTTTAAAATTGTGCATTTTTACATTTTCTAATAAAAGTGATTGTAAAATTAATTTTTGTAATTTATAATCATAATATAAACGTTTTACCTTTGGAGGTTTCTATGAGCACAATAAAAGATGTTGCAAAGCGCGCCGGTGTATCAATTGCAACGGTTTCCCATATCGTAAATGGCACCAAAGCTGTTACGCCAGAGACGCGTGAAAAAGTACTGAAAGCTATCAAAGAATTAAATTATACAACCAACCAGACTGCCAAGAGCTTTAAGACAGGACGCAAAAACATTATTGCCTTTGTTGTCCCGGATATATCAAATAATTATTTTGCAAATATTATTGATTCTCTGGAAGAGGAACTTAGAAAATCCGACTATCATCTTATCATTACAAACACAAAAGAGAAAAAAGAACGAGAATTTCAACAGTTAAAATATCTTACCTCCGGCATTGTTGACGGAATAGTCCTTGCATCCGCTGCACAGGATTATTCGGAGATCCATCCCTTTATCCCAAAGAATTTTCCGGTAGTTCTGATTGATCGAAAGCTTGAAAACAGCCCTTTGGATATCATTAATGTATCTGATAATGATGCAATAGCAACCGGCATGGCGCGCCTGATCCTGAATGGACATACAAATATCGGTTATATCGGAGATTCTCTGTATCTTAGTACTGCCAGAGAACGTCTGCAGGCTTATAAAGATACTTTAGGAAATCATTCTATACCGGTAAACGGCAAATTCATCAAAATGACAAATTCACTTTCCCATGAGGCATATGATCTTACCGGAGAATTATTAAAGGAAGACTGCACAGCCATTGTAATCGGAAATAATGTTATGACAGTAGATGCATACAGTTACATCTACAAGAATAAGAAGAATTTTGCAAATGTGCAGATTTTAGGCTATTATCATCGCGATCTAGCACAGTTTTTCTCTTCTGAGGATGGAATTATTATGTTGAATGAAAAAAATATGGGAATTGCTGCCGCACGGCAGATTTTAGACAGAATTAAAAATCCGAGGCAGCCTCAAAAAGAGATTGTTATTTGTAATCAATATGTGGCAACTGTAAATTTAGTTTAGGATGGAGGAAGACGGAGTTCTGTGTACACAACGCCAAAAAAACAAAAGAATTTACAGTTCAGGAAGCGGCGGTTAAAGTTTGTTGGGTAGGTTGTGACAAGCTATATTTTATTGACGATTGCTTACCTACCTGTGAATACCAAGCATTATCGCCATCAGTCCGTTCACAAGAAACTTATCCGCTGTGTCCCCGGCATTAGGTGAACA
>CAZNXL010000026.1:0-12193 GCA_964577075.1 uncultured Dorea sp.
GGGCTTGGATTTACCGGAGCGGGAGAAGGAATATCCTCGCAGGCAATTGCAAGTCTTGACACGATAGAAAACTATAGTTATGCCGTAGAGCCGGACAGAGAAAAAGGTTGCGCAGGCTGCGGCGGGTGCCCGCATATGTGATGGAGTCCGTCATGATCAGTGGAAAACTCCGCAAAGAATAGCTGCCTTTTATATAGGACTATGTTACAATGAGATTAGTGTTCAATGTTATATTGACACTAATCTTAATTATTTTTATGTCGTTATGCATTTAATAAGAAAGTAATCAAAGGCGTCCGGCGGATGTTTTTCAAGAAAGAGGTGCTTCAGGATGGAGATTATAAAGCTGAAACAGAGCGAACATCACAATACGAGAACTCTATATGAAGAAGTTTTTCAGGAGGATAGTAAAGAATTTGTAGATTATTATTATACGGAAAAGACAAAGGATAATGAGATATATGTTGTCCGGGAGGATCATGACATCCGTGCTATGCTTCATTTGAACCCATATACGCTTATGGTCAATGGGGAGGGAAAAAAGACCAATTATATTGTTGCGGTAGCTACACAGGAGAAATACCGGAGGCGCGGCTATATGGCTGAACTTTTAAGGAAGTCGCTTAATGATATGTATCAGGCGGGGCATACGTTTACTTTTCTGATGCCGGCGGCGGAGGCGATCTACCTTCCCTATGATTTCCGTACAGTCTATGAGCAGGAAAGAAGATATTACAGACAGGACGGGGAACAAAGAGAAAAAGAGGATATACAGATCAGTCCCGCAGAGTCTTCTGATTGCAGGAAACTTGCAGAATGGATGCAGGAGCATCTTGAGATGAATTATCAGGTGTTTGCGAAGAGAGATGAGAGATATTATGAACGGTTGATCAAAGAGTATGCAAGTGACGGCGGAAAACTTATGCTGTATCGCAGGAATGGAGATATTACAGACTGCCGGATCTGCGTACCGGAGGGCGAAGAGCAGGAACAACCGAAGATTATGGTCCGTATTATTGATGTGCGCAGGATGGTGATGTCTGTCAAGGTAAAACGTCTGACAGGAGTATGTTTTCACATCACAGACCCCATAATTAAAGAGAATAACCGGTGTGCGGTACTATTCGGAACGGAAAGTTCAGGTATTATGTATATGGATGGAAAACCGGAAAACAGTGAAGGAACGATAACGATTGCTGCGTTTACTGGTATTTTGTTCGGAGCGGAAACAGTAGAAGAGGCATGTGAAGAAGAGGGGGTTAAGATGTCTGACAGGATGATCTATGAGCTGAATAAGATCATACCTTTATCAAAAATATATCTTAATGAGGTAGTTTGAGTAATAACGGCCGGGGAGAAGGAATATGCGATCTGGCAATTCAGAAAGGACAAAGGGGTTCCGGCAGGAGAGGCAGTGCAGAAGGGGATTTATTTAAGGCGGAAGTGTCATTTCAAATAAAAAGGCCACTTTACAAAAAGATGCCACTTTACAAAAAGATGCCGCTTTGGTTGACAAATCGGAGAAATTCACATATTATAAGTTCTATACGGAAAAGACATAGAACGGAAAGAGTAGCAGAGTATGAAACGAACAGAGAGAGACCGCCACCGGCTGTAAGCGGTCTTAAGGGAAGTATCTGCGAAGTGCATCCGGGAGTTGATCCGGCGAACATTGGTCATGCAGGAAGTAGCCGGATACGTTTTACACACGTTACGTGTATCGAGGTGGAGGAAGCAGCGCTTTCCTCTATAAGAGTGGAACCGCGGGGTACATAGCTTCGTCTCTTGTCGCAAGCAGGAGGCGGGGCTTTTTTACAATGCATATAAAAAAGACATCCGGGAGATGTCTTTTGAATTATTTATGTCTGATGGAAAAGGAGAACATAATGGGAATGATATCCTATATTAAGGAAGAAATTCAGGTAATCAGAGAACGCGATCCGGCGATCAAGTCGAATATGGAGGTGTTCTTATATCCCAGCTTTAAGGCGATCATTTCTTACAGGATCGCACATAAGCTGTATGTGAAAAAGCATTATTTTCTGGCGCGCTGGATGTCTCAAAGAGCAGTGAGAAAGACGGGAATCGAGATTCATCCGGGCGCAACGATCGGAAAGGGACTTTTTATTGATCACGGAAGCGGAGTTATCATCGGCGAGACAGCAGAGCTTGGCGATAATGTGACGCTGTATCAGGGTGTCACACTTGGCGGTACCGGAAAGGAACAGGGAAAGCGTCATCCGACGCTCAGGGACAATGTAATGGTAAGCGCCGGGGCCAAGGTGCTGGGTTCCTTTACAATCGGGGAGAATTCCAAGATCGGAGCAGGTTCGGTAGTGCTTAAAGAAGTTCCGCCGAACTGTACAGTTGTTGGCGTTCCGGGAAGGATTGTGAAGAAGGATGACGTAAAGATGCCAAGATCAGATATGGATCAGATACATTTGCCAGATCCGATCAGTAATGATATCATTGAGCTGCGAAAGGATAATATCAGAATGCAGAAGGAGATATCTAAACTCAAATATGATATACTGCATCTTCAGGAGCAGGATAAAGAATAACAGACATATAATAGAGAACAAAAATCAGGAGGAAAAAATGAAGATTTTTAACACACTATCAAAAACAAAACAGGAATTTGTTCCCTTGGAAGAAAATAAGGTAAAGATGTACGTATGCGGTCCTACGGTATACAATTTCATCCACATTGGAAATGCCAGACCAATGATCGTGTTCGACACAGTAAGAAGATATTTTGAATATAAGGGATATGATGTAAACTTCGTATCAAACTTTACCGATGTGGACGACAAGATCATCAGGGAATCCATCGAAGAGGGAGTGTCTTCCGATGAGATTTCCAAACGCTATATCGCGGAATGCAAGAAGGATATGGAAGGTATGAATATTAAGCCTGCAACGAAGCATCCGCTGGCAACAGAGGAGATCGACGGCATGATCGAGATGATACAGACACTGATCGACAAAGGCTATGCTTATGAAAAAAACGGTACCGTATACTATCGTACAAGAAAATTTGAGGAATATGGAAAGCTCTCTCACAAGAACTTAGACGATCTTCGTTCCGGCGAGCGGTCTCTTCTTGTGACAGGAGAGGATGAGAAGGAAGATCCCCTTGACTTTGTATTGTGGAAACCCAAAAAGGAAGGAGAGCCTTTCTGGGTTTCCCCGTGGAGCGAAGGAAGGCCGGGATGGCATATCGAGTGTTCGGTAATGTCTAAAAAATATCTCGGAGAGCAGATCGACATTCATGCCGGCGGTGAAGACCTTGTATTTCCGCATCATGAAAATGAGATTGCGCAGAGTGAGGCTGCGAATGGAAAAGAGTTTTCTAAATACTGGATGCACAACGCATTTTTAAATATCGACAATCACAAGATGAGTAAATCTCTTGGAAACTTCCGCACCGTCCGTGAGATCAGTGAACAGTACGATCTGCAGGTTCTTCGTTTCTTTATGCTGAGCGCACATTACAGAAGCCCGCTGAACTTCAGCGCAGATCTGATGGAGGCGTCCAAAAATGGTCTTGACCGTATCGTAAATGCGGCAGATCATTTGAAATTCCTTATGAGAAATGCAAAAAATGAGGGGATGACAGACGAGGAAGCAAAAGGCTTTGCAAAAACAGACGAGTTCGTTCAAGGTTTTGAAAAGGCGATGGAGGATGACTTTAATACAGCGGATGCCGTCTCAGCTGTTTTTGAACTTGTAAAATATATCAATACGAATACGGATACAGACAGTTCAAAAGAATATCTGGAAAAATTACTTGCACTTTTAGTAAAACTGACGGATGTTCTTGGATTAATTGTAGATAAGGAAGAAGAAATTTTAGACGCAGATATTGAAAAATTAATTGAAGAACGTCAGGATGCACGTAAAGCGAAAGATTTCGCGAGAGCTGATGCGATCCGTGATGAATTACTGGCAAAGGGTATTATTCTTAAAGATACCAGAGAAGGAGTACAATGGAAGAGAGCATAACATGGCAGTTTGATTCCTACATGAAAGAAATATTTGATATGCGAGAGTCGGACGTGAGAGAATATTCACCTCTCACTTTGGCGTATATCGGTGATTGTATCTATGACTTAGTGATCAAATCTCTTGTGATCAATGAAGGAAATAAACAGGTACAAAAGTACCATCAAAAGACAAGCAGGTTCGTACAGGCATCCGCCCAGTCAGGTATGATGCGTATTTTGCAGGAGCATCTGACAGAGGAAGAACGTGCTGTATACAAAAGGGGAAGAAATGCGAAAAGCGTATCCCCCGCAAAGAACCAATCCGTTACAGATTACAGAAGAGCGACGGGATTTGAAGCCCTGATGGGATATCTGTACCTTAAAAAGGAGTGGAAAAGAATGCTTGAATTGGTTAAAATGGGATTAGATGGTTTAAAAAAAGAGGAATCTCAATGAAAGAAGCAAAACAAGAAAAAAAAGTAAATGAAAATCTTATAGAGGGGCGTAATGCCGTGATGGAAGCCTTTCGCTCCGGTAAGCCCATTGATAAGCTGTTTGTATTAGACGGCTGTCAGGATGGCCCGGTAAGAACGATCGTGCGTGAGGCGAAAAAACATGATACGCTCTTTCAGTTTGTGTCAAAGGAGAGACTGTCACAGCTATCAGAAACCGGAAAGCATCAGGGAGTGATCGCATATGCTGCGGCTTATGAGTATGCCAGGGTGGAAGATATGCTCAGGCTTGCAGAAAAGAAGGGCGAGGATCCGTTTTTGATCCTGTTAGATAATATCGAAGATCCCCATAACCTTGGCGCTATTATTCGTACAGCGAATCTTTGCGGCGCTCACGGGGTGATCATTCCAAAGAGACGGGCAGTCGGTCTTACGGCTACAGTGGCAAAGACCTCGGCGGGCGCGCTTAACTATACGCCGGTAGCGAAGGTTACAAACTTAAAAAAGACGATGGAAGAGCTAAAGGAACAGGGGCTTTGGTTCGTCTGTGCAGATATGGGCGGTGAGACGATGTACCGTCTTAACTTAACAGGACCGATCGGACTTGTGATCGGAAATGAGGGAGAAGGCGTGAGCCGTCTGGTAAAAGAAACCTGTGATTTTGTGGCAGGTATTCCGATGAAAGGGGAGATCGATTCTCTCAATGCATCTGTGGCAGCTGGCGTGCTGGCATATGAAATCGTAAGGCAGAGATTACAATAAGTATATTTAAGTTAAGTCAGGCGGGATATGATGAAAAAGTATGAGCAGATGACGGATGAACAGTTAATCCGTATGCTCCGGGGCGGAGACTCGAAAATTATTAATTATCTCATGGATAAATATAAGAATATGGTGCGCAAAGAGGCCAATGCTATGTATCTTCTGGGCGGGGAGAATGACGATCTGATCCAGGAAGGCATGATTGGTCTGTTTAAAGCGGTTCAGGATTATGATCTCGAACAGGATACTTCCTTTTTTAGTTTTGCGAAGCTTTGTATCACAAGGCAGATGTATTCGGCAATCGAGGCGTCCAGGCGGAAAAAGCATGGTCCCCTGAACAGTTATATTTCCTTCTATGAGAAAGACGAGGATCAGAACACGCTCCTTGAAACAATGGAGGCAGGCGGAGAGAGTAATCCGGAAGAGCTGCTGGTCAGTCAGGAATATGCACAGATCCTGCAGAGTAAATTAGAAGAGAATTTGAGCGATCTTGAAAACCGCGTCCTGTATCTGCATCTTCTGGGAACGGATTATAGGACGATTGCAAAGCTTCTTGATAAAAGTCCTAAGACAGTTGACAATGCTTTGCAGAGAATTAAGAATAAGGCAGAGAAGATACTTGAAAAAGGATACTAGAAAAAGCAATAAATGATGTTGACAAATTACCGTAAGATATTGTATATTACTAATGTTGCATGGAAAATATGCGCGCTGCCGTGGCTCAGTCGGTAGAGCGTCGCCTTGGTAAGGCGGAGGTCGGCGGTTCGATTCCGCTCGGCAGCTTAAAAACTCTTGATGATTCAAGAGTTTTTTTGTAACCATGAGAAGATGTGTTTTGAGTTTAGATGATCAAGTTCTTATTAGAAAGCAGGAAATTATAACAGAGTGAAGAAAGGAATGTATGTGTCGGCGGCAATGGGAGTGTGCTATACGATTGTTACGGGAATCCGCCTTATGCTGTTCGCGCCTCAGGTAATCGGAGTTTTTACAAATAAAGCAGAGATTGTAGAATACGGAGTGTATATACTCAAATTTTTCTGCCCATATTACTGGATGCTTGGAATCCTGCAGGTACTTGCGGGAACTATCCGGTTTCATGGCTGGTAGGTATGGTGATGATCCTCGTCTACATGTGGCGGGGAAAATGGATGTCAAAAAATTATTATATAGAAAAGCAGAATACAGGATGTAGAAATGAGGGATGAAAAAGTGAGTGCGAAAGGAAAAAAAGCAGGAATATTCTTAGTGACAGGTTCTTATATCTTGTGGGGTTGTCTTCCGGCATTCTGGAAGCTTTTAGAAGAAGTCCCTTCTCTGTATATTTTGTGTGCAAGAGTCGTATGGTCACTGGTATTTAGCATTGTCTATCTGACAGTCAGAAAAGAATGGAAAGTAGTAAAAGAGATTGTAAAGGGGAAAAAGGCGCTTCTCAGATGTGCCTTTAGCGGTGTGGTTGTATGCATTAACTGGGGAAGCTATATCTGGGCGATAAACAACGGCCATCTGATAGACAGCAGTTTTGGGTATTATATGAATCCGATTCTTGTAGTGCTTTTGGGAGTAATATTCTTTCAGGAGAGATTGTCAGTAAGAGAGTGGGCGGCAGTTGCGCTTACAGGTGCGGGAGTGCTGTATATGATCATGCGTTCCGGAACAGTGCCTGTTTTGGCGATCGTTATCGGCGGCAGCTTTGCTATCTATGGGATGATAAAAAAAGGCCTGACCATTGACAGTGAACAGTCACTATTTTTGGAGACACTCTTTGTATCTCCGGCAGCGCTTATCTATTTGGTCTTCGGTGAGATGAATGGAATGGGAGCCTATGGCATCCTTCATGGAGCGGCGTGGCTTCTTTTACCTCTTGCGGGAGTGATTACAGCAGTTCCGCTTCTTATCTATGCTGCCGGAGTCCAAAAAATACCGTTTTATCTGACTGGGATGCTTATGTACCTGAACCCGACGATACAGTTTTTAATGGGAGTGTTTTTATATAAAGAGGAGATGAATCCGGATAAGCTCTTTGCCTTTGTGTTTATCTGGGCGGGGGTGCTTATGATGCTTATAAAAGGCAGAAGAACAAGAAAGTGATCTCTAGCATTTGTTTTTCTTTAACATATGACAGGAAAAGAATACTCCCATCAGGCCTGTAAAAGCAAGGCAGCTCTCGAAACCAAGCATTGCCTTCACACTGAAGTAGTCAAGCATGATTCCGCTGAGCAGGCTGGAGAGGAGACCGCTCAGTCCGAAGGTGAAGATTCCAAGGGCAGCCTGCCCTTTTGTCTTATCTTCCATTGGCAGGATTGAATTCATAAAATATGCTGATGCAGGAATAAACAATCCATAGGAACAAAACTGCAGACACTGAGCGAGATAGACCTGTATCATATTTCCGGCGAAGAACATGCAGGTGACTTTCAGAAAAAAGAAAGTGCAGGAAATACATAATATATTCCGGTAAGATATTTTTTTTGAAAGCGGTAGGAAAAGAGCCATGGCAGGAAGTTCTACCATCGCAGCGATAGAGGCAGATATTCCGAGTTCCTTACTGGTGCCGCCAACGGACTCGATGATATTAATGTGAAAATTATTTATAGACGTATAACTGATATATATGAGCAAAATACTGATAAGAAGTAAGAGTATTACAGGGTTTCTTTTGAAAAAGCAAAAGAAACTCTCTTCTTTTTTGGGCTGCTCTTTTTTAATTTCTAAAGAAGTTTTTTTCCCGGCAGGTTTTAAAAAGAACAAAGTAATAACCATGGTGCCTTGCAGGAATAGGAATACCGGAAGAATGCTCATAACAGAAAAGTGTTTAATCACCAGTCCCATGATTAGCGAAGTGCCGGCATATAAAAGGGAACAGAGTCCGCGGGAAAGAGAATAATTCAGTTCCATATCCGCATTGATATATTCCATTCCAAAGGAATTATATAGAGAAGAATTCGCAAGCATCCATGCACCAATCAGCGTATAGCAGATAAAAATCACCCCTTTTTGTGATGAGAAAGACAAAAGAAGGGCAGATATAATGACAATTGCAGCAGAAGTAAGTACCAGCAGCTTTACGGAAAACTCAGGATGGCTGTCCAAAAAGGAGCCGGTAAAAATCTGAAGTAAAATACACAGAACTGCGGAGCCTGCAAAAAAGATTCCCGTCTGTGTGTTGTTGAATCCTTTAGACTGCATGAACAGAGCGGCATATCCTATAATAACAGCATAGGATGTGTAGTATAGCGACATGCTGGAAGTAAATTTGAAAAATAATTTTTTTTGCATGGGAGCTCTCCTTATCATTCGTAATGCTATAAGACATGTTAATACAGGATGGATGTTCTGTCAATAAAGTTTCGGTTGCATTTCAATGAATATTAGTATATTATGAAAGTGTGTTAATACAGGTATTAATACGAGTTATCTGGAGGTTATTACATGGGAACAATTGAAAAAACAAATGCAACACCATTGTATTTACAATTAAAGAATAAAATAAAAAAAGATATCAGAGTGGGGAGATTTAAGCCCGGAGATAAGCTTCCATCGGAATCCCAATTGCAGAAAGAATATGGAATGAGCCGCGTGACTGTCCGAAATGCAATGGAAAAATTAACGGTAGAAGGATATATTATAAAAGTGCAGGGAAAGGGAAGTTTCGTGGCGCAGTCTGATATGCTGCGCCTGCCCGTCGGAGTGACCAGTTTTACCGAGGATGCGAAGATGCAGGGAGTGGAGCTGAAGTCAAAAGTGATAAAGTGCGAAGTGGAAGATGTTAAAAGCGAGCTTGACAGGCTGTTTTTCGGAGAGAGGACCAGAGGAAAGGTGTTGGTTCTTAAGAGAGTCAGAAGCGCCAATGGGGTACCGGTCACGATCGAGGAGAATCATCTGTCCCCTGATCTGATCGATATGAAGAAAGAGGATCTAACAGGCTCTCTTTATGATATCCTGCTTAATAAGTATCATATGGTTCCGTCCAATAAAGGAAGACGAAGCGTGAAGATCATATTTGCCGATGAAGAGATTTCTGACCTTTTAGACCTTTCTCAGGGGACACCGGTGATAGAATCAGAGATGTGTGTATTTGATATGAATGGAGATGCGGTACATACAGTGAAGGATATTGTCAGAGGTGATAATGATAAGTTTTTGAAATGGTATGTATAGATACGATAAAGTAAATTTCCCTTACATTTTTGGACCATTTATGTAAGAGGATCGCGAAGAAAGGAAGTGGTAGAATGCCATCATTTTTAAAGGATTTTTCAAAATTTTACGGCACGCGAGAAGAAAATCGGCAGGGACAGACATTGGAGGAATTTTTAGAAGCTTATGATCCATACAAATATAAAACACCGAGCTGCACCACAGATGCGGCTGTATTTTCCTATGCAGGCAGAAAATGCAAGTCAGTAAAGGGGCTTAAAATCCTTCTTGTGAAGAGAAGCAATCATCCGTGTATCGGATATTGGGCGCTGCCGGGCGGATTTGCAGATATGTATGAGAATCTGGAAGATACAGCGAGAAGAGAGCTTTCAGAGGAAACCGGCGTGAAGAACCTTGCAATGGAGCAATTTGCGGTTTACGGAGATTATGACAGAGATCCGAGAACGAGAGTGATCACAACAGCATTTTTATCGCTGGTCAATGAAAAGGATGTCATAGTAAAGGCAGGAGATGATGCAGCAGATGCAGCCTGGTGCAATGTGACGGTAGAGTGTGAAGAAACAGTATGGAACAGTGAATGGGTAAAGAATACCTATCTTTTGACTCTTGAAAATGCAGCCACAGGATGGGGGACAAAAGCAGTCGTAGAAGAAAAGATAAGGGAAGGGATTGTAAGAGAACAGAAGTTTTCTGTGAAGGAAGCGGGAGAAATCGCTTCAGACCATGCAGCCATTATCGTTCAGGCATTCAATATTATCAAGAAAAGACTGGCAGATTAGGCGAAAAAGCGCCTTGTTTCGGTATACATTTTATGATACACTGAACGCATGGCAAAAATGCATTAGAGACGTTTGAGGAGGAAAACATGGGAGAAGAAGTTGTTTCCAAAAATTTTATTGAACAGGAGATTGATAAGGATCTGGCAGAAGGTGTCTATACAGAGGTATGTACGAGATTCCCGCCTGAGCCGAACGGATATCTGCATATCGGGCATGCGAAGTCTATTCTCTTAAACTCAGGACTTGCTAAAAAATATAACGGAACTTTTCATTTGAGATTTGATGACACGAATCCGACAAAAGAGGATACGGAATTTGTAGAGTCTATCAAAGAGGATGTGGCATGGCTCGGAGCTGATTTTGAGGATCATCTGTATTTTGCATCCGATTATTTTGAGATTATGTATGAATGTGCAGTGAAGCTGATCAAGAAGGGGAAGGCCTATGTCTGCGACCTTTCTGCCGACGAGATCCGTGAGTACCGCGGAACACTTAAGGAACCGGGACAGAACAGCCCGTACAGAGACCGGACAGTGGAAGAAAACCTTGCCTTGTTTGAGGCGATGAAGAACGGAGAGTATAAGGACGGCGAGAAGGTACTTCGCGCGAAGATTGACATGTCATCTCCAAATATCAATATGCGCGATCCCGTCATTTACCGCGTGGCTCACATGACGCATCACAATACGGGAGATAAATGGTGCATCTATCCCATGTATGATTTCGCTCATCCAATTGAGGATGCAGTGGAAAAGGTCACACATTCTATCTGCACTTTGGAATTTGAAGACCACAGACCTCTCTACGACTGGGTAGTACGGGAGTGTGAATTCGACCCGGCGCCGCGCCAGATTGAATTCGCTAAGCTTTATCTTACGAATGTGGTGACCGGCAAGAGATATATTAAGAAGTTAGTGCAGGACGGTGTTGTAGACGGCTGGGACGACCCAAGGCTCGTATCGATCGCAGCGCTCAGAAGAAGGGGGTTTACACCGGAATCGCTGAAGATGTTCGTTGACCTGTGCGGAATCTCAAAGAGTCAGGGTTCGGTAGATTATGCAATGCTTGAGTATTGTATCCGTGAAGATCTGAAGCTGAAAAAGCCTCGTATGATGGCAGTGCTTGATCCGATCAGGCTTGTGATCGACAATTATCCGGAGGGTGAGACAGAGTATCTGGATGCCGATAACAATCTGGAAAATCCAGAGCTTGGCAAACGTAAGGTCCCGTTTTGCAGAGAACTCTATATCGAGCGGGATGACTTTATGATCGAACCGCCGAAGAAGTATTTCCGCCTTTTTCCGGGCAATGAAGTTCGCCTGATGAACGCATATTTTGTAAAATGTGTAAGCTATGAGACGGATGAGAACGGCAATGCAACAGTTGTACACTGTACCTATGATCCGGAGACAAAGTGCGGAACCGGATTTACCGGAAGAAAAGTAAAGGGAACCATTCACTGGGTTGCAGCGCCCTACGCAAAACAGGCAGAAATCAGATTGTACGAGAATCTGGTTGATGAAAAAAAGGGTGTATATAATAAAGAAGACGGATCAATCAACTTGAATCCGAATTCTTTAGAAATCCGCAAAAATTGTTATGTGGAGGATAGTTTCGCACAGGCAAAGGGATGTGACAGCTTCCAGTTCGTGAGAAATGGATATTTTTGTATTGATTCCAGGGATTCAACACCAGAAAACTTAGTGTTTAACCGGATTGTATCATTAAAAAGTTCCTTTAAACTGCCGAAATAATTTTGATTATAAGATGAATGAATTAACGATTAGTCTGAAAACAGATTCAAAGATACCGCTTTATGAGCAGATTTATTCTTATATTAAAGAAAACATTCAGAGTGGGAAAATTGCTTATGGAGAAAAGCTTCCTTCTACGAGGGCGCTTTCAAAACATTTGGAGGTCAGCAGAAGCACGGTGGAGCTTGCCTATGAACAGCTTTTATCGGAAGGCTTTATAGAATCGGAACCGTACAGGGGATTTTTCGTAGCTCAGATTGATGAATTGTACCATTTTTCTCGTGTGAAAACGAAGGAGAGAA
>CAZNXL010000027.1:0-12078 GCA_964577075.1 uncultured Dorea sp.
CGACATTCGGCGGGATAGCCAGGGAAGAAGAATTTATTGAGGCGGCGGCAGCATTTTTCCAGATCGCCAGGATTGAGGAGGTTCACGGGAAACGCTTCGGTAAACTTGCAGAGCTTTTAGAAAAAAATCAGTATTTTGAAAGTGAAAATGAACAGGACTGGATGTGCTTAAACTGCGGTCACATCCAACACGGGAAATTGGCGCCCGAGGTATGTCCGGTATGTCATGAGGAGAAGGGGTATTTTATACCGGCAGGTCTCGCACCTTATCTGGAGTGCGGATTTTTAAAATAAAGTATAAAAACTGTTTTTCTCAGTCGCGGAGGAAAAGCGGGAGTTGTGCAGACAAGTACGATCCCGTTTTTTTTATTGGAAATATAAGCAAATTGTTGTATGATAAATACCAAAGCTATTGCTTGGGAAATGAAACTTTTTTGGGTCAGACGATATGTATGGCCGTCATTGAGGAACGAGGAAGAGTAATATGAAGAACTTTTCGGGAAAATCTGTGTATAAAGGGATTGCCATTGGACCTGTTGCAGTATTAAAGAAAAATGACTGCAAAGTGAAGCGGGAAGGAATCGGGGATGCAAGCTATGAAATGACCAGAGTGGAGACAGCCAGAGTAAGGGCAAAGGAACAGCTTCAAGAACTGTATATAAAAGCTGAAAAAGAGATTGGGGAGGCCGGCGCGGCAATTTTTAAGGCACATCAGATGATGCTGGAAGATAAGAATTACATAGAGTCTATCTATGGTATGATCCGGACAGAAATGGTGAATGCAGAGTATGCTGCAGCAACTACAGGAGATAACTTCGCAGAGAGATTTGCCGGCATGGATGATGATTATATGAAAGCAAGAGCGGCGGATATCCGCGATATTTCCTACAGACTGGTTCGCAATCTGCAGGGAGGTGATGATGCAGACTTCGCTTCCATGGAACCATCAATTATAGTGGCGGATGATCTGAGCCCAAGTGAGACTGTTAGGATGAATAAAGAGAAGATTCTCGCATTTGTGACAGTGCATGGCTCTGCAAATTCCCACACAGCAATTCTGGCACGTCTGATGAATATCCCTGCGTTGATTGGCGTTCCGATGAATCTGGAAGAGATCCATACAGGTAAGACTGCGATTGTGGATGGATTCAGAGGAGAGGTTATTTTCGAACCATCAGAAGAGCTTTGCGGCGAAGTAAAGCAGCGGATGGAAGAAGAACAGGAACAGATGCAGCTTTTACAGACATTAAAAGGAAAAGATAATGTTACCTTAGATGGACGAAAAATTAATATTCATGCCAATATTGGAAGCGTGGGAGACGTGGAATACGTAATGGAAAATGACGCCGGAGGGATAGGACTGTTCAGAAGTGAATTTCTGTATCTTGGGAAGTCAGATTTCCCGACAGAAGAAGAACAGTTTCAGGCTTACAGGCAGGTAGTCCGGACAATGGCAGGGAAAAAAGTGATCATCCGTACTTTGGACATCGGCGCTGATAAGCAGGCAGATTATTTTAACTTTGGAAAGGAGGATAATCCCGCCATGGGATATCGCGCCATCCGTATTTGCCTGAAACAGCCGCAGATCTTCAAAACTCAGCTTCGTGCGTTGTTCAGGGCGGCTGTTTTTGGAAATCTTTCAATTATGTATCCGATGATCACATCGGTTGAAGAAGTACAGAAAATATATGAAATCGTGGAAGAGGTAAAAAGAGAGCTGGATGCGGCAGCGGCGCCATATAGTGTTCCGGAACAGGGGATCATGATTGAAACTCCGGCAGCAGTCATGATCAGTGACGAGCTTGCAGACATGGTGGATTTCTTCAGTATTGGGACAAATGATCTGACTCAATATACACTGGCGATCGACAGGCAGAATGCGAAGCTGGATGATTTTTACAATCCTCATCATAAAGCAATTTTAAAGATGATCCGGATAGTTGCAGACAATGCCCACCAACATGGGAAATGGGTTGGAATATGCGGAGAGTTAGGAGCAGATCTGGAGCTGACAGAGGAGTTCGTGAGAATGGGGATTGATGAGCTGTCAGTGGCGCCATCCATGATCTTGAAAATAAGAAAACGTGTGAGAGAGATAGGTCTTTCGTGAGCAATGGAAGCATAATATTTAGAGATATTATAAAATCGGGTTGTAAAAAAATGGCAAGTCAGAAAGCAGAGAATCTTTTAAATCTGGCGCTCGATGCAACAGAAGAAGAAAGAGAGAGATCGCTGCAATTAGATACAGGTTATAATCCTATCGAAAAGACATGGGATCTGATCGTAAAATATTCAGGCAGTCTGGATGAGGTTCGGAAAATTTCGGACAGAGTAACAGAGCTTATGAATGAGTATGCGGTAATTCTTATCGGGGAGTCGCGTATCAACGAACTGTCTGCATTGCCACAGATTGAATATATTGAAAAACCAAAAAGACTGTTTTTCCAAGTCGCGAATGGGAGAAGGGTGTCTTGTATTGATGCGGTGCAAGATACCCGTTTTTCGCTGTTCGGACAGGGAGTACTTGTGGCGGTCATTGATTCGGGAATCGACTACGCACTGGCAGATTTTAGGAATCCTGACGGCTCGACGAGAATCCGGACGCTCTGGGATCAGTCCTTGCGCCCGAGAGAAAATGAGCGGGCGCCGGAAGGCTATGCCGTTGGTGTGGAGTATACGCAGGATATGATAAATGAGGCGCTAAATGCGAAGACTCCGGCGGAGAGAATGAGACTTGCAGCATCCAGAGATATATCGGGCCACGGAACAGCAGTGGCTGGGATTGCCGCCGGAAATGGACGGGGCGCGGGAAACAGTTACAGACGATATGCGGGAGTGGCGCCGGAGAGTGAACTCCTTATCGTAAAACTGGGAACCCCGATCGGCGACGGTTTCCCGAGGACAACAGAACTTATGATGGGCATTGATTATGTAGTGAAAAAAGCGTTGGAGTATCAGATGCCGGTGGCAGTAAATATTAGTTTTGGCAACACTTATGGCTCTCATGACGGGGCGTCTCTTTTAGAACGTTTTATTGATGACATTGCGAATATGTGGAAGAGTTGTTTTTGTATCGGAACAGGAAACGAGGCTGCAAGTGCAGGACATACATCGGGAAAGCTTCGCGAGGATCAGGAAACGGTGATAGAGTTGGCAGTACAAAATAACCAGCCTTCACTGAATGTGCAGATATGGAAGGAGTATGTAGACAGAGTAGCTCTCTCTCTTTTCTCTCCGTCAGAGTGCGGATCGGACCGATACAGGAAATCCTGGGACCGCAAAGATATGTGGCAGGTCAGACAGAGATCCTTTTGTATTACGGGGAACCAGGTCCCTACAGTGTGGCGCAGGAAATCTATATAGATCTGCTTCCGGGAGAGAGTTATATAAACGGCGGGGTGTGGAGAATTGTGCTGACACCGATAAAGATCGTCTCCGGAGAATTTGAACTGTGGCTTCCCGGTGAAAACGTGCTGAACCGCGGAACAGGATTCTTAAATCCGACAGACACCACAACTCTTACGATTCCGTCTACGGCGGGGCGCGTGATCTCCGTGGGCGCTTACGATGCACTGACATTTTCCTATGCAGATTTTTCGGGGAGAGGACCGCTGGCAATGCATGGAGCTTTGGTGGCAAAGCCGGATATTGTGGCGCCGGGAGTAGATGTTACGACAGTCTCTGTGGGAGGCGGATATCTGCCGGTCAGCGGGACGTCATTTGCCACGCCATTTGCGACGGGAAGCGCGGCGCTTCTCATGGAATGGGGGATCGTGAACGGGAATGATCCCTATCTGTATGGAGAGAAAGTGAAGGCGTATCTGCGGCGCGGGGCAAAGCCGCTGCCGGGATTTACCCGGTATCCGAATGGTCAGGTGGGGTATGGGGCGCTGTGCGTGAGGGATAGTTTACCATATTAATAATACAATAACTATTCTATCATTGCCGATCGTTTCCCTTGCCGTTCTTATGGAGGGGTGTGTATAATATATAAAACGGGAGAATTGCAGGGTTTATATGAATGTTGACTATGAAAAATGATAAAAGAAACTTGCTTTCTCAAACCTCTATGAGTATCATAAAGATCAAGACTTCTACATCTTAAAAGAAATCGGATGGAAAGAGATAATGAAACCTTTGGAAATTTATATACACATTCCATTTTGCGTAAAAAAATGTAATTATTGTGATTTCCTGTCTGCTTCCTCTACAAGGGGGGAGAGGCGGAAATATATAAAAAACCTTTGCGAAAGCATCTGTTCTTACAAAACCACCGCAAAGGCTTACTGTGTTATCAGCATTTTTATAGGAGGAGGAACCCCTTCTATCTTAGAGGCGGAACAGATGGAGGAGATATTTTGTGCGCTCAGGCGCACTTTCTACATAGAAGAAACTGCGGAGATCACAATAGAGATGAATCCGGGAACCGTATCGCGTCTCAAGCTCAGGACCTATCAGAAACTGGGGATCAATCGTCTGAGCATAGGGCTACAGTCGGTGGATGACGAAGAGCTAAAGATACTTGGACGGATACATACCTACGAAGAATTTCTTGACACTTATCATTTGGCAAGGGAAGAGTGTTTTCGGAATATTAATATTGACTTAATCTCGGCAATCCCCGGACAAACTGTAGAAAGTTGGCGCCATACACTCAGAACTGCGGCAAAGCTTAATCCTGAACATATCTCAGCATACAGCCTGATTATCGAGGAAGGAACCCCGTTTTATGAGATGTACGGGGAAAACAGTGATGACAGGAGAGATATCCATTATAATGTAAATGCAAAAAAACTGCCCGATGAAGAGAGCGAACGAAAGATGTATCGGGATACAACGAAGATTCTTAAAGAATATGGATATCACCGATATGAGATTTCCAATTACGCAAAACAGGGATACGAGTGCAGGCATAATCTTGGCTACTGGAACCGGACAGAATATCTTGGGATCGGAACAGGAGCCGCTTCCCTTATGGACCATACCCGCTGGGTACAAGGAGAGACTCCGGAAAAGTTAAGTACAAAAGAGGAGATGGAAGAATATATGTTTCTGGGACTCCGAAAAACAAAAGGTGTGTCGAAAAGCAGATTCGAGACAGAATTTGCGATATCTATGGAAGATATCTACGGAAAAGTGATCAAAGAGATGCAGGAGAAAGGGTTGTTAGAGACCGCAGGAGATTTTGTACGGCTTACAGAGACGGGGATAGACGTGAGTAACTATGTGATGGGTGAGTTTTTGCTATAAATGCAGCGAGAAATGTCCATCCATTGATTTTTTAGAAGCTTGAAAAACCGACCGCACTCTGTTAGAATAGAAAAAGCTATCATTATATATTGTAGCAGAAAGGTGATCATTCATGGGACTTGCAATACCTATTGAGACAAGCGCGCGCCATATCCATTTGTGCCGCGAGGATTTTGATTTATTATTTGGGGAAGGGAAAGAGCTTACTTTCAGGGCTGAACTAAGCCAGCCGGGGCAGTATGTCTGCGAAGAACGTCTCGCTGTCAGAGGTCCAAAAGGAACTTTTGAAAATGTTGCTGTGCTGGGGCCTTTCCGTAAGGAGACACAGGTTGAAATCTCTGTAACAGACTGCCGCAAATTAGGGATCGAGAGCGTAATCCGCCAATCCGGGGACACGAAAGGGACTCCCGGTTGTACGCTGATCGGTCCAAAGGGTGAGCTTGAGATTGACCACGGTGTGATCGTTGCCAAACGCCATATACATATGACTCCTGTTCAGGCAATCCAACTGGGCGTCAAAGACAATGATAATGTATTTGTTATCACAAACAGCTTCGAGCGTTCTCTGATATTTGCAGATGTCATCGTTCGTGTGAGTCCGAGCTTTGCTCTGGCTATGCATGTAGATACTGATGAAGCCAATTCCTTTGCCGGAATGGACAACCCGACAGGCGTGATCTTGAAACTGTTCAACGGACAGACATACAGCCTGCAAAAGTGGGCGGATGAATTACAGCATGGCATTAATCGACTGTAAAGTGCATAAAATAATAATTATGCTTTTCTTTAACCGAAGATTAGTATATAATTGTCTTATGAATCAGGAGAGATAACTGATAAAGGAGGTTTTTGCTATGCTTGAATGTTTAAAGAGAGCCTGGGACGCTGTTGTTGACTTTTTCGAGAGGGACTGGACACCGGTAGAGAAGATACTTGTGATTCTTTGCTGCATTATGTTTGGAGTGATCAAGGGCTTTCTCATTGCACCGATCAAGAAAGGAATCAGCTGCGGTAATAATAATCGTAACGTTTATAATGACTATCTGGAAGAAGACTGGCTTGATGACGAAGAATAGGCGGTAAAATAAGAAAATGTCTGGTACTTTGCTACGTTGACAAAGTACCTTTTTCTATTTTATAATCTAGTTATGTGAACAACGGCGTTCTCACCCTTTGTATGAGAGCGCCCATTTTTATATAACAAGGCGGATACTGAGGCAAAGACAGAGCAAAAAGCCGGGAGGGATTGTTGATGAATAATTATACGAGAGAAGATATTTTGCGGATGGTGGAAGATGAGGATGTGGGATTTATCCGTCTGCAATTTACAGATATCTTCGGAATGCTGAAAAATATCGCGATTACGACCAGCCAGCTTGAAAAGGCGCTGGATGACGAGGTTACTTTTGACGGTTCTTCGATAGAAGGATTTGCAAGAGTTGAAAATTCAGATATGTATCTGTATCCTGATCTGAACACGTTCGAGATCTTTCCATGGAGGCCGCAGCAGGGGAAGGTCGCAAGACTGATCTGCGATGTATATAAAGCGGACAGGACGGCCTTTGAGAGCGATCCCAGATATATATTAAAGAAAGTTATGACAGAAGCAAAAGAGATGGGATACGGGTTTAAAGCCGGACCGGAATGTGAATTTTTTCTGTTCCATACCGATGAAGACGGACTTCCTACAACGATTTCACATGAACATGCGGGATATTTTGATCTTGGGCCTCTGGATCTGGGAGAGAATGCAAGGCGTGATATGGTTCTTACTTTAGAGGATATGGGATTTGAGATCGAGGCATCCCATCACGAAGTTGCACCGGCGCAGCATGAGATAGATTTTAAATATGATGAGGCGTTGGCGACGGCGGATAATATCATGACATTTAAACTGGTTGTTAAGACAATTGCCAAGCGTCATGGACTCCATGCAACATTTATGCCGAAGCCCAAATATGGCGTCAATGGTTCAGGTATGCATCTTAACATGTCCCTGCATAAAGACGGGGTAAATGTATTCCGGGATGATGAGGATATGAATGGAATCAGTAAGGAAGCCTACTATTTCATCGGAGGAATTATGAAGCATATGAAAGCGATCAGTCTGATTACGAATCCAATCGTGAATTCGTATAAGCGGCTGATTCCGGGATATGAGGCTCCGGTCCATATTGCATGGTCCGCCAATAACAGGACGCCCCTCATCCGGATTCCGGCAACCAGAGGAGAGTCTGCCCGTATCGAGCTTAGAAGTCCTGATCCGGCAGCGAATCCTTATCTTGCGCTGGCGGTATGTCTGGCAGCAGGGCTTGACGGGATCAGAAATCAGGTTCAGCCGCCGGAAGGGATTGACCGCAATGTATTTGAGATGACGGATGAGGAGAAGAGAAAAGCAGGGATCGAGGCGCTCCCGGGAAGCCTGAGAGAAGCGGCAGGAGCGTTCCGGAATGATGAGTATATTCAAAATGTGTTGGGTGAAGATCTTTCGAGAAAGTATTTAAAAGCCAAGGAAAAGGAATATACAGAGTACTGTTCTCAGGTTACACAGTGGGAACTTGATCGATATTTGCAGAGAATCTAGCCACTTTTTGTTGCATGTAATGAATGATAACGGGAGGTGGGAGATTGGTTGGAATTATCGTTGTATTTCCCAACAAAGACAATGCGGCTAATATCCGGAATTTGTTGGTGAGAAACGGTATAGATGTCACCGGCGCATGTACGAGTGGCGCACAGGCGATACATTATGCTGATACTGTAGATGAAGGAATTGTAATCTGTGGATATAAATTAAAAGATATGATGTATACGGATTTAAGAGAATATCTCCCGAAGGAATTTGAGATGCTTCTTATCGCATCCCATGATAAGTGGAGCAGCGGAGAGGCGGAGGGAGTCGTCGGGCTGTCGATGCCCCTAAAGGCATATGATCTTATCAATACGATGGAGATGATGCTCAGTAATCTGGAGAGAAGGAGGAAGAAAAGAAAGCTCCGGAAAAAGGGGCGCAGCAAGGAGCAGGATGCGTTGATCAGAGAGGCAAAGGAACTGCTGATGAGCCGTAACAACATGTCGGAGGAAGAAGCCCACAGATATCTTCAAAAGAGCAGTATGGACAGCGGGACCAATATGGTGGAGACAGCAGAGATGGCACTTAGAGTAATGTCATAACAGGGAAATCATAAAGAACTTGGAGGAAAAATGGTATGAAATTTACAAAAATGCATGGTTTGGGGAATGATTATGTCTATGTGAATTGTGTAAAAGAGAGTGTTGATAATCCGTCTGCAGTGGCAAAATTTGTCAGTGACAGACATTTTGGAATCGGTTCGGACGGGCTGATCATGATCAATCCGTCTAAAGTGGCTGACTTTGAGATGGAGATGTATAATGCAGATGGATCACGGGGAGAGATGTGTGGCAACGGAATCCGATGCGTTGCAAAATACGTTTATGATTACGGTCTTACAGACAAGACACATATCTCGGTGGAAACCCCTGGGGGAATTAAATATCTGGATCTTGATGTAAAGGATGGTAAAGTAAGGCTTGTGAAAGTGAATATGGGAAGTCCTGAATTAAAGCCGGAGCTTATCCCTATTGTTCCACGCGATCCTGCGGCTCAGGCAATCGTCGATGAGCCGGTCGCGGTTGATGGACGGGAGTACCGCATGACAGGAGTGTCTATGGGAAATCCTCACGCGGTCATATATATAGATGATGTCAAAGGGCTGGACATTGAAAAGATTGGTCCGAAATTTGAAAATCATGAAAGATTTCCAAATAGAATTAACACGGAGTTTGCGAAAGTCTTAGACAGGCGGACAGTAGAGATGCGTGTATGGGAGAGGGGCTCCGGTGAGACACTTGCCTGTGGCACGGGCGCCTGTGCCGTGGCAGTGGCAAGTATGCTGAATGGATTGACAGAGAATAAGGTAACGGTGAAGCTCTTAGGCGGTGATCTTCAGATTGAGTGGAAGAGAGAAGAGAATCTTGTATATATGACAGGCCCGGCTGCCGTTGTGTTTGACGGGGAGATTGACATTACAGGGGTTCAGGTAGTATAAGATGATATAGATATATAAGATAGAATAATTAAGAGATAGAAGGAGTACAGTCAATGTTTAAGGTAAACGAAGATTATTTGAAACTGCCGGGAAGTTATCTGTTCTCGACGATCGGGAAAAAAGTAGCAGCATTTACAGAGGAAAACCCGGAAAAGAAGATTATCCGTCTGGGGATCGGAGATGTTACGCAGCCGTTAGCTCCGGCAATCATAGAAAGTCTCCACAGTGCGGTTGACGAGATGGCTCATGCAGAGACGTTTCACGGATATGCGCCGGATCTGGGATATGAATTTTTGAGGAGCGCTATGGCAAAGAATGATTATCAGGATAGAGGCTGCGATATCAAGGCAGATGAAATATTTATTTCTGACGGGGCAAAATGTGATTCCGGTAATATTCAGGAGATTTTCGCAAAAGATAATAAGATAGCAGTGTGCGATCCCGTGTATCCTGTTTATGTAGACACTAACGTAATGGCAGGGCGGACAGGCGTGTATGATCCGGCAAAGGGAATATGGAGTGATGTGATCTATATGCCATGTACGAAAGAGACGAATTTTGCACCGGAACTTCCGGAAGAGACGCCGGATATGATTTACCTGTGCTTCCCGAATAACCCAACCGGTTCCACGATCACAAAGGCTCAGCTTCAGGAGTGGGTAGATTATGCTAATAAAGCAGGAGCGGTCATTATCTACGATGCTGCTTACGAAGCATATATTTCAGAAGAAGACGTGCCGCATTCTATCTATGAGTGTGAGGGCGCCAGAACCTGTGCGATCGAGCTTAGAAGCTTTTCAAAGAATGCAGGGTTTACAGGCGTGAGACTTGGAGCAACCGTGATTCCAAAGGATCTGAAGGCCAAAGATGTGATGCTTCATTCTCTGTGGGCGAGAAGACATGGAACGAAGTATAACGGAGCTCCGTATATTGTCCAGAAGGCCGGAGAGGCAGTATATTCTGAGGCAGGGAAGGCACAGCTAAAAGAACAGATCGCTTATTATATGAAGAACGCAAAAGTAATCTATGAAGGGCTTAAAGGCGCCGGATACAACGTATCCGGAGGTGTGAATGCACCATATATCTGGCTTGAGACGCCAAAGAGTATGACTTCATGGGAGTTCTTCGATTATCTGCTTGAGAAAGCGAACGTAGTGGGAACCCCGGGTTCCGGTTTTGGCCCGAGCGGAGAGGGGTATTTTAGACTGACAGCTTTCGGAAGTTATGAGAACACAGTGGAAGCAATAGAAAGAATCAAGAGGATTTAGCCTGATTTATAGAAAATATCTATATTATTATAAAAATAATCAATTGGAATAAATGAATAGTCAAGGCTATACTTAAGGTAACGTATATTAAGAGGAGGTAATGAGTATGTCCATTACAGCAGAAACCGCGAAAGCGCATGCAAATGATCCTGCCGTACTATGCTGCAGAGCGGAAGCGGGTATCACAATTGAGCCGGCGAATTTGGAAGATCCGGCAATCTTTGATGAATTGGTAGATTCAGGGCTATTAAACCTGGATGGATGTTTAAAGATTTCACAGGTATTGGGAGCCAAATTGACAAAGACCAGCGATTCTCTTGCTCCATTGACTGTTGACAATGTAGAGGGCATTAAGGAAGTCGCTGAGGAAGAGCCGGAAGAAGAGCCGGCAGAGGAAGCGCCGGCAGTAAGCGGAAGCGTAGAAGGTGTTGTTACTACTGTTAAGACAGGTAAAGTTGTGATTTCTATTAAAGAAGGTAAAGATATTTATTTGGAACTTCCAATATAAAAAGAGAGACAAAAACAGAGTGTTCATTATGAACACTCTGTTTTTGTTGTGTACCCGGCGGGCGCGCGTTCTAATAATTCATTTGGCAACTGACGGCAGTCATGGTAAACTATATGTATTGTCAGTGTGAGATGAAAAAGGAGAATGAATATGAATCCAGTAGTAGTGAGGAATGTAAAAATCGGAGAAGGAATCCCAAAGATCTGTGTACCGATCGTAGGCGTTACAAGACAGGAGATTCTTGAGTCCGGGGAAAATATCGGTACGGTCGGCGCAGATGTTGTAGAGTGGCGCGTTGATTGGTATGAGGGCGTTTTTGAATTCGATAAAGTGGAGGAAACAGCGAAACAGCTTCGCGAAGTGTTGAAAGATACACCGATCCTGTTCACATTTCGTACGGCAAAAGAGGGCGGAGAAAAAAAGATTGAGAAGGAAGTTTACGTTGAACTCAACCAGAAAGTGGCAAAGACAGGGTACGTAGATATGGTAGACGTAGAAGCATTTACCGGAGATGATGCTGTGAAGGCCATTGTTCAAGCGGCTCATGAGTGTGGTGTGAAGGTGGTAGCTTCCAATCATGATTTTCACAAAACGCCGGACAAGGATGAGATTGTACGAAGACTTTGCAAAATGCAGGAGCTTGGAGCGGATATCCCGAAGATTGCCGTGATGCCGCAGAATAAAAGAGATGTCCTGACGCTCCTTGGCGCTACAGAAGAGATGTATCGCGAACATGCAGACCGTCCGATCATTACAATGTCTATGGCAGGAGCAGGAGTGATCAGCAGGCTGTGCGGAGAGGTCTTCGGCTCTGCTCTTACCTTTGGAGCTGTCGGGAAAGTTTCGGCGCCGGGACAGATGGGTGTTCATGACTTAAAGACAGCCCTTCATCTCCTGCACAAGAGTTTATAGCAGCTTATAGATACTGCGGCGCTGACGATACGGCGTTGCAGTTTAAGAAGGAAATTTTGGGGCAATTTCGG
>CAZNXL010000028.1:0-12064 GCA_964577075.1 uncultured Dorea sp.
ATTTGATATGTGCCATTATAACCTGCACAAATCATTTTCCTCACCGCACGGCTGTCAGGGTCCGGCCGCAGGCGCTCAGTGTGTATGCGAAAAGCTGGCAAAATATGTGGCAACGCCAACGGTGGAATACGACGGTGAAAAGTATTACTTTGACTATGACCACCCGGAGAGCATCGGCAAACTCCGCAAATTCTACGGGGTACCGGCAGTCATGGTTCGCGCGTATGCTTATATGCGGAGTCTTGGACCGGATGGCATGAAGCAGATTGCTGAATTGTCCATCTTAAATAATAATTATATGCTGAAAAAGCTCTTGGAGATCAAAGGACTTTCCATGCCGATGGCAGAAGGAAAATTCCGCCTTGAGCAGGCCCGGCTAAGCTGGAAGGAACTGACAGACGAGACAGGGGTTACGACAGACGACATATGCAGAAGGATCGTAGATTATGGTTTCCAGGATTATTTTGCAAGCCATCATCCGCGTGTGATCCCGGAACCGTTCACACCGGAGCCTGTTGAGTCTTATTCAAAGGATGATATTGATGAATTTGTGGCGGCATTTCAATCTATCGCCGAGGAAGCGTATGCAGATCCTGAACTGGTAAAAACAGCGCCTCATAACGCAGCGCTGTCCGCACAGATTGACGAGACCTATCTGACCGAATGGGACAAGTTCGCGACAACATGGAGAGCATATAAAAAATATTTGCAGTAAAAATATTGTTTTTTGATCTCCGACAGCTTTTTTTATCTGTAAACGTCGGAAATGACATACTAAAAAAGGAAATTATTAACATGGATCAAAGCAAAAACGGGCTGGAATCATCCAGCCCGTTTTTGCCGGCGAATCAGTTAATTGCGTTTTTTTTCGAACAGGGCAATTGCCATACCGGAAAGGGAAAGGCATGCAAGGACACACCAAAAGGCCATATTTGAGGTGTCGCCTGTCTCAGGCGAAATGTCCGTCAACGAATCAGAATCATCTTCCACTTCTTCATTTTCTTCATAAGTATTGACAGATACAACATCGCCCGTACTCTTTCCGCTGCCCCCGTTGTCTTTGCTGTTTCCACTGCCTCCGCCGCTTTTGTAATCGTCAAACACCACGGATGCAGTGCTGCCTCCCCGGATCGTGCCGCTGATAGTTTTATCACTCAGTGTCACGGTAAAGGTAAACTCCTTTGTGCTGTCCTCACCGCCGCCGGTCATCTCACAGCTGCTGCATAATCAAATAAGCTCTCAATCCATCCGTTTTGCCGTCTGGACAGGCGCGCAGGGTGGCGGCTCTGCATCCCCGTAATATTCGTAACTCTCTAAATCACACGCAACATTCTATGTTAGTATGTTATTATATACCCTTCAGTAAACATATGCAACTTTATGATGATGGACGTTGAAAAGATATTTTTTCCGATCTATAATGTAAAAGAGGATCGTAGTCAGAAATTGAAAGCAGTTTCAGTCAGTTTAGCTGGATAAGATCTTGTCAATGCGTAAGAAGAAATTTGATTAGGAGAGAGGAAAGATATGGATACAGTAAGATTAGGAAGAACAGAGATCATTGTGAATAAGAATGGGTTCGGAGCGCTGCCGATACAGAGGGTGAGCAAGGAAGAAGCGGCAAAGATCCTCAGAAAAGCGTATGCTAACGGGGTGCGTTTGTTTGATACCGCAAGGGCGTATACGGACAGCGAAGAGAAGATAGGATATGCGCTTTCTGATGTGAGGGAGAAGATCTGTATTACAACAAAGACAATGGCGAAGAATGAAGACGATTTCTGGAAAGACCTGGAAACTTCTCTGGAAAAACTGGAAACAGATCATATAGATGTGTATCAGTTCCATAACCCGGCCTTTTGCCCGAAACCAGGCGGGGAGGATGGTCTGTATGACGCGATGCTGAAGGCAAAAGAGCAGGGGAAGATCCGGTATATCGGGATCACAAACCATCGGCTTGCAGTAGCAAAAGAAGCGATTGAGACCGGACTCTATGACACACTTCAATTTCCATTCAGCTATCTGAGCTCGGAAAATGAGACGGAGTTAGTTCGCCTGTGTAAAGAAAAAGATATGGGATTTCTTGCTATGAAAGCTTTAGCAGGAGGGCTTATCAACCATTCAGATATGGCATATGCGTTTATGAATGAATATGATAACGTACTTCCAATCTGGGGGATACAGAGGGAGAGTGAACTTGATGAATTCCTGTCCTATCAGGAGAATCCGCCTGAGATGGAGGGAGAGATTGCTGCACGTATTGCAGAAGATGTCGCAGAGCTTCAGGGAGATTTCTGCAGAGGATGCGGATATTGTATGCCTTGCCCGGCAGGTATCGAGATCAATAACTGCGCCAGAATGTCGCTGATGATCCGCAGGGCGGTGTCAGCCAATTGCCTGGATCCAGAGACGCAGGAGAAGATGAAGAAGATAGAAGGTTGTCTGGAGTGCGGGCAATGCAAGTCAAAATGTCCGTACGGACTGGATACGCCGGCATTGCTTAAGAAGAATTACGAGGATTATAAGGAGATACTGGCCGGAAAGGAAATTTAAGGAAATGTTTAGGAACGCCTTAACATATGTGCGCTATAATGTACATATTGAAAATACAGAGGAGGGCCGGATCTATGAGGTCCAGAACCAGAGAAAGAAAGATAGAAGAAAGACCGGATTATGAGATACAAAGAACCCCTGTCAGGCGTTATCGTCCGGATTACAGAGAGGGACTCACGAGCCGTCAGGTAAAGGAACATGAAGCGGGCGGATGGGTGAACGTGGCAGTAGATCCTCCGGCGAAGACAACGAAAGAGATCATCCATGAGAATGTATTTACATACTTTAACCTCATCTTTGTTGTACTGGCGGTGTTTTTGATCATCGCAGGCTCTTTTCGGAACCTTACATTTTTTCCTGTTATTGCTGCAAATACATTGATTGGCATCGTCCAGGAGATACGAGCTAAGAAGACGCTGGAAGAGTTAAACATGCTCAATGCGCCGAAGGCAAGAGTCATACGTAACGGGAATATTTCGGTGATTGATTCGGAGAAGCTTGTACTGGATGATATTGTCATGTTCAAAGCGGGTGATCAGATCTGCGCAGACGCCATTGTTGTGGCGGGAGACGCGCAGGTCAACGAATCGCTTCTTTCCGGAGAATCCGATGAGATCAGGAAGCAGCGGGGAGATCCCCTGATGTCGGGAAGCTTTATCGTATCCGGTCAGTGTTATGCAAGGCTTGAAAAGGTCGGTGTTGATTCTTATATATCGAAACTTACGCTGGAAGCAAAGGCGATGCAGACAGAGGAACGCTCAGAGATGATCCGCTCTCTGGATAAACTGGTGAAGTTTGTGGGCATCGCGTTGATCCCTATAGGTATTGTCCTGTTTGCACAGGGATTTTTCTTTAACGGAGAGAGTTTTAGTGGAAGCATCGTTGCTATGGTGGCAGCAGTGATCGGTATGATCCCGGAAGGGTTATATCTGCTTGCAAGTGTGGCGCTGGCGGTGAGCTCTATGCGGCTTGCCGGGAAGAAGGTGCTCCTGCATGACATGAAAAGTATCGAAACTTTGGCGAGGGTCGATGTGCTGTGCGTGGATAAGACAGGTACGATCACAGAGAACAGCATGTGTGTTAAGGACCTTATCCCAATGGAGGACACGAAGACAGGAGAAGAGAAGCTTGAAAACCTTATCGGAGATTTCGTCTATGCCATGAGTGCAGATAACAGTACGATGAAAGCGTTGAAGGAGTATTTTACTGAAGGTGATGGCAGGGTTCCGGTTCACGTGACTGCATTTACATCAAAAACAAAATACAGCGGCGCAGAATTTTCAGACCACAGTTATGTCCTTGGCGCTCCGGAGTTTGTGCTTCGGGATGCCTATGAACATTATGAAGAGCAGATAAAGGTACACGTAAGGAAGGGTTACAGAGTTTTAGTATTCGCAAGATATGCCGGAGAGCTTAACGGAAAGAGGCTGACGGAAGAAGCGGAACCGTTAGGACTGATCCTTTTGGCAAATCCGGTGAGAAAGGAAGCGCCGGAGACTTTTGCCTATTTTGCAGAACAGGGCGTGGAGGTCAAGGTTATATCCGGGGACAACCCGCTCACGGTATCCGAGGTGGCAAAGGAAGCGAGGATCAAAAATGCAGAGAATTATATTGACGCATCTACCCTTGAGACAAAGAAAGATATTAAGGAGGCAATTAAGCGATACACGGTATTCGGGCGCGTGACACCGGCGCAGAAGAGGTTATTTGTACATGCGCTGAAAGCACAGGGCAAAACGGTTGCCATGACAGGCGACGGCGTGAATGATGTGCTGGCGCTTAAGGATGCCGATTGCAGCGTGGCAATGGCGTCAGGAAGTGACGCGGCGGTACAGGCTTCGCAGGTAGTGCTTCTGAACTCTGATTTTTCATGCATGCCGTCAGTAGTGTTAGAGGGACGAAGAGTCGTTAACAATATCCAGCGTTCTGCGAGCCTGTTTTTGGTAAAGAATATATTTTCCTTCCTGTTATCTCTGTTTTCAGCAGCATTTATGATCACCTATCCGTTAGAGCCGTCGCAGGTGTCATTGATCAGCATGTTTACGATAGGCATTCCGGCATTCTTTTTGGCGCTGCAGCCAAATAAGGAAATGATAAAAGGACATTTCCTTACGAATGTCTTTTTGAAGGCGCTGCCTGCGGGACTTACGGATGTCCTTTCTGTAGGCGCGCTTGTCGTATTCGGTCAGACCTTTGGAGTGGCCGCGGCGGATATCTCAACGGCAGCGACGATTCTTCTGGCGATTGTGGGATTTATGATCCTGTATAAGATCTGCCAGCCGCTGAATCCGCTCCGCATGCTCATCTGGGGAGGATGCGCGCTGGGAATTATCGTATGCGGTATCCTGCTTCCGGATCTGTTTGCGATTACGGGAATGTCAACAGAGTGCATTATGCTGTTTGTAGTATTCTCCATTGCAACAGAACCGCTGTTCAGGTATTTGACATTGTTGGTGAGCGGACTGGGTAAGATATATAGAAAAGTGGCTCACAAAGAGGAATAAAAAAGCGCCGGACCAGATATCCAGCGCTTTTCCATCTTAATCTTTCCAGATAAATCTATTGTCATAGATCATATATCCATGGGCGGAAGATGGTCAGGGTTATGGGGATGCCCGTGGGTTGCGAATACTGTGTGGTTACCGAGCTCAAGCAGGCAGTCATATGCGAAGCCGTGTATCCCTGATGCAATCATGAATTTCCTGTTGTAATACCTCCGGTTATTTCTTATGGCATTCATAGCAAAAGCCCGCAAGATTTACAGTTTCCCGGAGTGTGAGAACGTGGTATACTGAAATCAGAAACAAAATGTCCGCACTTAACCAAAGGAGGGATTACGATGACAGAAGAATTAATTAAAGAGGCAAAACATATTAAGAAGTGTTTGATTGACAAAGAGATGACTGGAGAAGATTGGGAAGAGAAGATGGAGATTGTCCATAAACTTGAGGATGTAACCTCCTACTTGAAAGATGCGCTCGGAAGAGGGATAGAGTTTTGATAAAAGCACTTGTATTCGATATGGATGGTCTGCTTTCATCGGATCGAAAGATTTTAAAGATGAGGCTGCCAAAGAAAAGAAGAATAGGCATCTGCCTATTCTTCTGCTACGAATCCGTCTTTTCCCATTCCACAGATTGGGCATACCCAGTCATCCGGAATATCTTCAAATGCGGTTCCCGGTGCGATTCCGCCGTCCGGATCTCCGATTTCAGGATCATATACATAACCGCAAGGTTCACATACATATTTTTTCATGATCTAACGCCTCCATTTCTCTTAAATATCGCTTGCTAATAAGTATAGCATATATAAAATTATAAAGGATAGACAGGAAAAATGGTATAAAAATTTTATAAAATGAATTATTGAGAAAAATTATCAAATTTTACATCCCCAAACAGGCTGAATTAGTGTATGATAGATGTTAGTTAAAACTAACACAAGGAAAGAGTGGGGGATCCTATGTTTTTAGAGATCGTAGATTTGAAAAAGAGCTTTGGAAACGCACACAATAAAACAGAAGTGCTGAGAGGGATATCATTTTCAGCAGAAAAGGGGGAGATATGTATTCTCCTCGGTCCGTCCGGTTCGGGGAAGTCAACGCTTTTGAATATTATCGGCGGAATCGATGACGCGGACAGCGGGTACGTTTCGATCGCGGGAGAGAAGACTGCCGACATGAAGGAGAAAGTACTTACCCTGTATCGCAGAAATCATCTGGGCTACGTCTTTCAGATGTACAACCTGATCCCGAATCTCACGGTCAAGGAAAATATTGAGGTGGGCGCTTATCTAAGTGACGGACCGTTAGAGATCAAAGAACTTTTGCATACGCTCGGACTATATGAACATAGAAATAAACTGCCAAACCAGCTCTCCGGCGGGCAGCAGCAAAGGACAGCGATCGGCCGTGCAATTATAAAAAATCCTGATATCCTGCTTTGCGATGAGCCGACGGGAGCCCTGGATTATCACACATCGAAAGAAATCCTGCAGTTGATCGAAGAGGTGAATCAGAAGTACGGGAACACGGTGATTATGGTTACTCACAATGACGCGATCCAAAATATGGCGGACAGAGTAATACAACTTCGTGACGGACAGATCAGAAAGGATTATCGCAATGAAAGAAAGATTTCGGCAGCAGAACTTGAATGGTAACCGCAGGAAGAACCCATTGAACCGAAGGCTGGTCAGAGAGTTAAAAAGCGAGTTTACGAAATATCTGGTGATCTTTCTTTTTCTGACGCTTACAATTGGTTTTGTCTCTGGATTTTTAGTAGCCTGCGACAGCATGACCCAGGCTTATCAGGAGAGCTTTGAAAAGTACAGGATAGAAGACGGGCATTTTGTTTTGCGGGAAGAGGCAGCTGCTGCGGTTTTGGAGGAGATAGAGCAGCAGGAGGATGTGCAGATCTGTTCAGACTTCTATAAGGAAGAAGCTGTAGATAACGGAAGTAATATACGCATTTTTAAAATCCGGGATGAGATGAATCTTGTATGCCTCATGGAAGGTAAGATGCCTGTAGGAGATAATGAGATTGCTATTGACCGTATGTATGCACAAAATAACGGAGTAAAGGTAGGGGACACACTGGGAGTTGGCGAAAGGGAACTCATTGTATCAGGGTTTGTTGCCCTTTCTGATTACAGTGCACTATTTTCCGACAATAATGATCTGATGTTTGATTCTATTAAATTCGGAGTTGCGGTTGTGACAAAGAAGGCTTATAAGGAGTTTCCGGAGAAGAATGAGTATTATAATTATTGCTGGCGGTATCAACATAGTCCGGAGGATGAAGAAAAGGAGCATAAGCTTTCTGATGAGTTCATAGAAACACTCATACAGGAGACAGCGAAAGCGCATCTTGAGATCACAACAGTAGTTCCAGGGTATGCGAATCAGGCAATTTGTTTTACCGGTGATGACATGGGAAGTGACAGGATCATGATGATAGTCCTGCTTTATATTTTGATCGTTATCCTTGCCTTTGTGTTCTCAGTCACCGTCAGACACACGATCACAAAAGAAGCGGCGGTTATAGGAACGCTCCGGGCCTCGGGATATACAAGAGGGGAACTGTGCAGACACTATATGACAGTTCCCATGATCGTGACTCTCTTTTCGGCAGTTCTGGGGAATATACTTGGATACACAGTGTTTAAAGATATGGTAGCGCAGCTCTATTATAACAGCTATAGTCTCCCGACCTTCAAGGTTATATGGAATGCGGAAGCATTCGTGCTTACAACGCTGGTTCCGGTTGCCATTATGTTTGTTACGAACCTTCTCGCCCTGACAGGAAAGCTCAGACTTTCACCCCTTAAGTTCTTAAGACGAGATTTGAGCAGAAAAAAGAACACGCGGGCGCTTCCGCTTCCGGCGTTTCCGTTCTTTCACAGATTCCGGTGTCGTATTATCCTTCAGAACCTGTCCGGTTATGCTACGCTTTTTGCGGGGATCTTTTTTGCAGGATTTCTTCTCTTATTTGGAATGATGATGGGACCGCTTTTGGAGCATTATCAGAATGAGACTGTAGACAGCATGATCGCCAAATACCAGTATGTGCTGGAGACACAGACAGATACGAAGAATGAGCAGGCAGAACCTTTTAGTATGAGCTCACTGACTTACGAGGGAAAGGAAAGAAGTGAAGAGATCAGTGTCTACGGGATCGTGGAAAACAGCGCATATTTCACAGCGGAGCTTCCGGAGGACGGTGTGTGCATATCAGATGGATTCGCGGAGAAATACCAGATAGAAGAAGGGGATACCATTCATCTTAAAGAAACCTATGATGATAATGAATATGATCTTGTAGTAAAGAAGACGGTGGATTATCCGGGAAGTCTTGCGGTATTTATGAAAAATCAGATGTATACGGATACCTTTGATGTTGAGACGAGCCTGTTTGACGCAGGGTACACTGATATTGAGCTTCTGCTTCATCGTCTGGCAACGCCGGACAGCGGGGTTTACTATAACGGATATTTTTCTAATGAAGAGATTACGGATATTGATGAAAAATATATCGCTATGTGTATTACAGAGGATGATATGACAAAAGTGTCAAGACAGCTTACGGTCTCAATGGGATCTATGTTTGAGATGTTGAAAGTGTTCGCAGTTGTGATGGCGGCGCTTTTGATCTATCTGTTGACCAAATTGATTCTGGAAAGAAATAGTACCGCTATTTCCATGGTGAAGATTCTTGGATATAAAAATACAGAGATAGCAAGGCTCTATCTTGTGGCAACAACCATTGTGGTCATAGTCTCCACTCTGGCAAGTCTTGCGCTGACAACAGGAGGAATGCTTTTGATCTACAGAGCGTTTATGATCGGTTACAGCGGCTGGCTGACATGTTATTTTGCACCGTGGATTTATCCGGCAATGTTTGTCATGCTGACAGCGGCATATGTGATAGTGGCATTGCTCCAATTCAGGAAGATAAAAAAGATACCGTTAGAGGAAGCGTTGAAAAAAGCAGAGTAAAACGTTTACTCTGCTTCCCAGCGTCCTGATGCGCCGCAGGGGAGCACAAGGCCGGAGTGGGTAACAGGAAGTCCTGTTTCCTGAGAATCAACATGACCGTTCCAGCGCTTTAATTCTGTAGCTAACATGTAAGTTAATACGGCAGGAGCAAGTCCGGTCGTATAAGAATTTATCAAAAAGAACAGCGGTCTGTCGGATAGGATCTGCGTGCAGAATCTGATCAGGGGATGAATAGCATCCTCAATCTTCCAGATCTCGCCTTTTGGTCCTCTTCCGTAGGACGGAGGGTCCATAATGATGGCATCATAATGATTTCCCCTGCGAATCTCACGTTCTACGAATTTTACGCAGTCGTCAACCAGCCAGCGGATTGGTCTGTCGGACAGGTTGGAAGAAACAGCATTCTCCTTCGCCCAGTTTACCATCCCCCTGGAAGCGTCAACATGAGTGACACTTGCACCTGCCGCGGCGGCGGCCAGTGTAGCTCCGCCGGTGTAGGCGAAGAGATTCAGAATTTTAACCGGGCGTTTGGCCTGCCGGATCTTTTCAGAAAACCAGTCCCAGTTAGCCGCCTGCTCCGGGAACAGTCCGGTATGCTTGAAACTGAACGGCTTCAAATTAAAGACCAGTTTCCCGTAATGAATCTGCCACTGCTCTGGAAGTGAGAAGAACTCCCATTCTCCGCCGCCCTTTTTGCTTCGGTGATAATGACCGTTCATATATTTCCAGCCGCTATTGGTCTTCGGCGTGTTCCAGATGATCTGCGGGTCTGGACGAACCAGAATATATTTTCCCCAACGCTCCAGTTTTTCTCCGCCGCTGCAGTCTATAACTTCATAATCTTTCCAGTGATCCGCAATCCACATGATGAATCTCCTTCTTAAAATAAAAAATATCGTTCCGTACATTAGAGTATAACATGAAGCCTGACAAAAATAAAGCTATAGAAAATACCTATATGTAAATACATATATAATAATTCTCTATTTGAAGCATTCGCAAGGTCTTTATATAATAGAGGGGAGGAGAAATTAGGATGTTTATTATTAAAAATCCATTTACCTTTCGACAATTCAGTGATAGAATAAATTTATGATTGTCAAAAGTGATGGAATAAGAAAGGTGGAATCATCATGATTACAGTTAATGCAATGGGAGACAATTGCCCGATCCCGGTTATTAAGACCAAAAAGGCAATGCAGGGGCTTACAGGTCCTGAAACAATTGAAGTGCTGGTAGATAATGAAATTGCTGTCCAGAATGTGACAAAGATGGCATCTTCTTCCGGCGGACAAGTGTCTTCAGAGAAGATTAAAGACGCAGAGTTTAAGATTACGATTCAGATGGAAGGCGCTGTGTCAGCCACTGAAGAAGAAGCTGACTGCATACCGGATGCAAGAGATAACACCGTAGTTGTCGTTTCATCAGATCGCATGGGTTCCGGCAAGGATGAACTGGGAAAGATATTGATCAAAGGCTTTATCTTTGCAGTAACACAGCTTGACACTTTGCCGAAGACAATGCTTTTCTATAACGGAGGAGCAACACTTACAACAGAGGGCTCAGATTCTTTAGCGGATCTCAAGTCTCTGGAGGCTCAGGGCGTTGAGATCATGACCTGTGGGACCTGTCTGGATTATTATGGATTAAAAGATAAGCTTGCAGTTGGAAGCGTAACGAATATGTACAGTATCGTTGAGACTATGGCAAAGGCCGGAAGAATTATAAAACCATAATATACGAATAAGAGGAAGCTTTACGGAGCATTCTACGAAAAGGGCCATACTTCACTTACAGAGGCATGGTCCTTGTTGCGGATTATGAGAAAATGTGCATTTAAGCATTTTCTATATAAAAAGTACAGGAGGATTATTGACAAATGAAATCAAATGTCAGGCTAACAAGCTTAAGTAAGACCGCAGGCTGAGCGGCTAAGATCGGTCCGGAGACCCTTGCTCAGGTTCTGAGTAAGTTACCGAAGTTCCAGGATGATCATCTGCTCGTTGGGATTGAGACATCCGATGATGCGGCCATATATAAAATTACAGACGAAATCGCTATGATCCAGACAGTTGATTTTTTTACTCCGATTGTTGATGATCCTTATATGTTTGGACAGATTGCAGCAGCCAACTCCCTGAGCGATGTATGGGCTATGGGAGGCGAACCGGCGGTTGCACTTAACATAGTCGGATTTCCAAATTGTTTGGATCCGGCGATTTTGGGCGACATCCTTGCGGGTGGCGCGGCGAAGGTGAAAGAAGCAGGGGCAGTATTAGTGGGCGGACACTCCGTGCAGGACGATGAGCCAAAGTATGGCCTGTGTGTGTCCGGTTTTGTACACCCTGATAAGATATTTAAGAATTATGGCTGCAGACCGGGAGATGTTCTTGTGCTGACGAAACAGATCGGAAGCGGAATTGTTAATACTGCCATCAAAGCCGGCATGGCATCCCCGTCCGCGATCAGAGAGGCGCAGACAGTTATGGCTTCCCTGAACAGGTCTGGAAAGCAGGTAGTGGAAACGTTTGATGTATCCGCATGTACGGATATTACCGGTTTTGGCCTTTTGGGTCATTGTGTGGAGATGGCTTCGGCAAGCAGGGTTACATTTGAACTGAACGTAAAGGATATTGCATATCTGGAAGATGCGATTGACTACGCAAAGATGGGACTGGTTCCGGCGGGCGCGTATAAAAACAGAGGATATTCCAGGGATCATGTAGAAGCCGGTTCCGTAGAGGAATATTATCTCGACTTATTATATGATCCGCAGACATCAGGAGGACTGCTCATAAGTGTGGCGCCGGATCAGTTGGATCAGATGATGGCTGATTTCGGGGCGGCTAATATGGACACGACAGTTTCCATTATCGGAAAAGTAACAGAAGAAAGCGATAAGTTGATCCGTTTATTTTGATTTTAAGAGGAGTAAAAGATATGAATAAAAATCTTTTATACAGGAGTATTCCGAAGGTAGACATACTTTTGGAAGATAAAGTAGTTCAGGAAATG
>CAZNXL010000029.1:0-12008 GCA_964577075.1 uncultured Dorea sp.
CATAATATTTACCTCCTTAATACCAACGTGTCGTTGACAGCTATGCGCAAAAAAAAAGACACGAGCCATCGCCGTGTCCTGAAAAACCGAACCGAGGAGATTCATCGGCCCTGGCCGCTGGATTTCCTTGCCGTCTTATACGCATAAAAAAAGACACAAGCGCAATATTGACTGTCTCGTAGCAGCTTCTTCGCTTGTATCGTGTCAAACTAAATTGTATTGTATGGGAAAGCAGCAAAAAAGTCAAGCATTTTTTGCAATTTTGCACAAATGCCCTAAATGCCCTGAACGTCTTAAATCACACACTAATTCCCGCATTCTATACTGATCTCATTGAAAAGCTTCAGCACGTCATCCACGCACATTCCGCTCTTCTCTTCGCCCTTCTTATCCAAAACAGCCTCTCCCTGGTGCATCATGACGAGACGGTTCCCATATTCCATGGCGTAACGGAGATTGTGTGTGACCATGATCGTTGTAAGCTTCTTCTCTTTTACGATCTTATCTGTCAGCTCCATGATCATCTCAGCCGTCTTTGGATCAAGAGCCGCCGTGTGCTCATCAAGGATCAGAAACTCGATCGGCGTCATCGTAGACATCAGAAGCGCCATCGCCTGTCTCTGCCCGCCGGAAAGCACGCCCACCTTCGTATCCATGCGGTCTTCCAGTCCGAGATTTAACTGGCTTAGCCGTTCCCTGTAATAATGAACGCGCATTTTACTTGTTCCCCGCGTAAGTCCGTAGATCCTGCCCTTATTATCCGCAAGCGACATATTTTCCAGAATTGTCATGGAAGAGCATGTTCCCATCGCCGGATTCTGGTATACGCGGCCGATCTTCCGGTTGCGCTTATATTCCTTTTCCTTCGTAATATCTTTGCCGTTCATAAGGATCTGTCCGCCCTCCGGCCGGATACTTCCGCAGATAATATTCAGCATGGACGTCTTGCCGGAACCATTGCTGCCTACCACGGATATAAAATCATCCTTTTCAATCTTCATGTTAAAATGATCGAACAGGCACATCTCGTTGACCGTACCCGGATTATAATATTTCTGAATGTCCTTAAGCTCCAGCATTTTTATTCACCTTTGCCTTTCTCTCCATACTGATAATAAGAATAATCAGGAACAATACTGCGGTGATCAGCTTCATTGCCTGCGGTTCAAAATTCCTGAGTGCGATCGCCACGCATGCCTTGTAGATAACAGAGCCGATCAGCACCGCCGTCGTTGCCCTGAACATGGTCAGTTTCTTAAATATACTGGTTCCGATGATCACACTCGCAAGTCCGATGACGATCGCTCCTGTACCCATGGAAATCTCAAATACTCTCTCCTCCTGCGCAAATACACATCCCGCCAGCGATACCAGCCCATTTGCAATGGAAAGACCCAGAATCTTGACATTTCCCTGATCCTTCGCAAGGGCGGTCACGACTACCTCATTGTCACCAGCTGCCCGCAGAAGGTATCCTGACTTTGTGCTCATATACAGATCCAGCAGGATCTTACAGATGATCACGATCACGAAAATGATAATTAATGTAGCATACGATGTGATGTTCTCCGGGAACGCGCCGCTTACAAAATTATTTTTAAAAATCGTCTCCTGTGAGAACAATGGCACGTTCGCCGTTCCTGCAATATAAAGGTTGATCGTCCAGAGCGCCGTCATCATAATGATACCGGACAAAAGGTCTCTTACCTTGCATTTTACATGGATCAGTCCCGTACACACTCCCGCCAGAGCGCCTGCCAGAAATGATAACGGCAGCGTCAGATACGGATTCATTCCCCTTGTGATGAGAGCGGCCGTGATCGCCGCCCCCAGAGGGAAGCTTCCGTCCACCGTCAGATCCGGGAAATCCAGTATTTTATATGTGATATATACGCCCAGGGTCAGAATCCCATATATCAGACCCTGCTCTAATATTGATACTACAAAATCCATGAAAAAATGCCTCCCAAAATATAGTGAAACCACTCGTTATGATTAAATCACTCTGTGATCTCATCAAAGCTCTCTATCGCACTGGATGCCAGATCTTCCGGCACTGTCACTCCAAGATTTTCCGCCACTTTATTGTTGACATAAAACCCTGGTTCCGTGATCGTCTCAAAATGAATCTCAGATGCTTTTTTCTCGCCCTTTAATACCTGCGCCGCCATCTTACCTGTCTGCTTTCCGAGAGCAATATAATCAATGCCTTCTGCCGCGAGGCAGCCAATCTTCACCTGCTCAACCTCACTTCCGAATACCGGGATCTTTTTCTCATTCGCCTTCTCGATAATCGTCGGGAGAGATGCCACTACTGTATTATCTGTCAGGTTTGTGATACAGTCTACGCTGCTTAAAAGGTCATCCGCCGCAAGCGGTACGTCTGCCGTGGCTGTGATCCCCTTTTCTACCAGTTCAAAATCATACTTGTCAACCAGAGATTTATATTCTTCAATGGCGGAAACAGAGTTTGCTTCGCTTGTCGTATACATGATCCCGATCTTCTTTGCATCCGGAAGCATCTCGCGGATCATCTTAAGCTGTTCTTCTACCGGAAGTTTATCGGAAGTTCCTGTAACCTCTCCTACCGGAGTTCCGTCTTCTGCTGCGAGCTCCGCTGCCACCGGATCGGTTACTGCGGTGTAAATAACCGGGATATCAGTATCCATCGCTGCATTATATGCGCTCTGGGCTGTCGGTGTGGCGATCGCGCAGATCATGTCAACCTTTGCGGACACAAATCCCGCGGATATCTGGCCTGCGGTTCCCATATCCGCCGCGGCATTCTGTAAGTCTACGGTCAGATTGTCGCCCTCTGCGATACCCTCTTCCGCAAGTCCCGCAAGAAATCCTTCCCTGCAATTGTCGAGAGAACCGTGCTCCGCAAACTGGGAAATCCCGATCGTATAGCTGTCTTTCTCCGTGACGCTTCCCTCTGATGAACTGCTTCCACATCCTGTTACCAATGCCGCTGCCATTGCCGCTGTTAAGAATCCTGCTGCTAATTTGTTTTTCATTGTCTCATTCTCCTCTTTTCTTTCATTTTTCTTCGCTGTTAGGAGAGAAAATGAAATTTGAATTTACTGCAATAATCAAAAAAACCGTCCCAAACCTTACGGTTTGAGACGGTAATATAATCCTATACTATCGCGGTACTTTCTCATGTACTAACATACACTCCTGATTGATAACGGGTTCGGTTCCCGACAAATCATACTCTCGAATGTGATCTCCGATTTCCGACTGCCCTCGAAAGTCCATTCCTCTATCCGTTCCATACGGCAATCACACCACCTGCCGTTCTCTGTGATTTCACACGATAGATTACTACTCTTTCTCAACGGTTTAGACTATTTACGTTATTTACTTTATCGTACCAAAGTACATTTGTCAACACTTTTTTCGATTTTTGACAATATTGACAATCTTATAATTTAAAATGTGTCCAATCCGACTTCAGCAGAAAAATCAAAAACACCGCTGAGCTTAACGACCATGTAAGAGGATAAGCCCATGCAACCAGCTGATACACATGATGAATGCTAAGCGCGGTTGTCACATATACAATTCTTACACCGCACCAGAAGGAAAGCATCGCTATCATCGGAACGATCGATTTGCCGCATCCTCTCAGCACACCCGCCGCACAGTGGGAAAACGCAAGCAGGAAGAAGAAAAGGCTTACGATTCTTGCATGGATCGTTCCATACTCAATTGCTTTCGAAGAATTTACGAAAATCCGAAGCGCAAGCGGGCACCACATATAGAAGACCGCCCCGATGACCTCCGCCATCGCCATGCCTGACAGGATCCCGAACGCTGCTCCCTTTTTCGCCCGTTCATATTTTGCCGCTCCGAGATTCTGACTGATGTATGTAGGAAGGGCCATCGACATACTCATGATCGGCAGGAATACGAATCCCTCTATTTTCTGATATGCGCCCACGCCCGACATCGCATATGCGCCAAAAGAATTGATATTTGTCTGCACTACGATATTCCCGATACTGATCACAGAATTCTGTATCCCCGCAGGCAATCCCTGGCGCATGACGTCTCCCATCATTTTCCCGTTATATTTAAGTTTCCTGAAATCCAGCCTTGTATCTCCTTTTTCCCGGCACATCCGGACAATGCACATTACCATACTGAGTCCCTGCGAGAATACCGTCGCGACCGCCGCTCCTGTCACTCCCATATGGAATCCTGCCACGAGCAGCAGGTCTAACGCGATGTTGACCCCCGAAGACAATAACAGATAGTAAAGCGGGTGGATACTGTCGCCCAATGCCCTCATGATCGCCATACAGATATTATACATGATCACCGTAGACACTCCGGCAAAATAAATTCTAAGGTAGATCAGCGACCGGGACAGTACGCTCTCCGGCGTCTGCATCCACTGTAAAATATACGGAGACATTACCACTCCCGCAACTGTCGCGCCGACAGATGCGATTAATCCAAAAAGAAAATTCGTATGTATGGCAAGCTCTACATTCTTCTTATCCCTGGCCCCAAAATAATGCGAGATGATCACCCCGCCGCCAGTAGAGATGCCGTTAAAAAAACCGATGATCAAAAAAATCAGGCTTCCGGAAGAACTAACTGCCGCAAATGCATTGTTATCTGCGAAATTCCCCACAACCCAGGCATCCGCCACATTGTATAACTGCTGCAGCATCTGCCCGAAAAAAATCGGCAACGCAAAGGTGAAGATCCCTTTCCCTACCGGCCCCTCTGTCAGATCCACTGTAGACGCACCGCGCCCTGACTGCTTTATCTTATTTAGTATCAACTTTTTTCATCCTCTCACCGTTTTATGATAACACTTTCTACCAGAAGTTCCCAGAAGTAATTTACAACTATTTACACCCCGGCGAACTGGCTCTGATACAGATCCTTATAAAATCCGCCCCGTGCCAGCAGCTCCTCATGACTGCCCTGCTCGATGATCTGTCCGTCCTTCATGACGAGGATCACATCCGCCTCCCGGATGGTTGACAGCCGGTGGGCGACGATAAAGCTTGTTCTGCCTTCCATGAGTTTTTCGAAGGCCTTCTGGATCTGGATCTCTGTTCGCGTATCTATGGATGAGGTCGCCTCGTCTAAGATCAGCATCGGCGGTCTTAAAAGCATGATCCTCGTGATACAGAGAAGCTGCTTCTGCCCCTGAGACAGAGCGCCTGCGTCCTCCGTGATCCATGTGTCATAACCCTTCGGCAGACGTTTGATAAAGCTGTGTGCATGAGATGCCTTCGCAGCTTCTATGATCTGCTCCCCGGTTGCGTCCGGTTTCCCCATTGTAATATTGTCACGGATCGTCCCCGTCTTAAGCCACGTCTCCTGCAGCACCATTCCAAATCCCGCCCGAAGGCTGTGTCTTGTCAGGGTCCTGATATCCGTCCCTTCAATCTCGATGTTTCCCCCGTTCACATCATAGAACCGCATCAACAGATTAATCAGCGTAGTCTTGCCGCACCCCGTCGGCCCGACGATCGCTATCCTCTGTCCCGGCTTCACGTCCAGATGAAAGTGTTCGATGAATTTCCGCTCCGGCACATAGGAAAATGACACATCCGACAGTTTAATACGCCCCTTGACATCCGTAAGCTTCCCCGCAGTCTCTGCTTCCGGAACCTGCGGCTCTTCCTCAATCAGGTCAAAGATCCTCTTCGCGCAGGCGATCGCGTTCTGAAGCTCGGTCACTACGCCCGAGATCTCATTGAAGGGCTTCGTATACTGATTCGCGTAACTTAAAAAGCTGGTTAACTGCCCCACGCTCAGAGCGCCGCCAATAACGCCGACCGCCCCCGTCACACCAACTCCTGTATAGACCAGACTGTTGACGAATCTTGTGGCCGGATTAGTGATAGATGAGAAAAATACCGCCTTTTGCGAGCACTGCTGAAGTCTTCCGTTGATCTCATTAAACCTTTCCATGACGTTTTCCGTCTGTCCGAATGCCTGCACGACCTTCTGATTCTCGATCATTTCCTCAATCAATCCGGTCTGCTCTCCCCGTGTCTCAGACTGGAGCCTGAACATTCTGTAGGTCCGCTTTGCGATAAATCCCGCCACGAAAAATGATACCGGTGTGATCAGCACAACCACAAATGTAATTTTCACATTAACGGAAAGCATGAAGCAAAATGTTCCCAGAATCGTCGCGACTCCTGTAAATAACTGTGTAAATCCCATCAAAAGCCCGTCCGCAAACTGATCGACGTCCGCGATCACCCGGCTTACGATCTCACCGTAAGCATGGCTGTCGATATATTTCAGTGGAAGGATCTCAATCTTTTCAAATGCATCGTTTCGGATATCTCTTACAATCTGATACGTCATTTTATTATTGCAGATATTCATAAGCCACTGCGCAGACGCCGTGATCACAACACAGATCCCTGTCTGCATCAGAATCCTGATAATCCCCGAAAAATCCACCTGCCCCGCTGCCACAATAAAGTCCACAGCCTTTCCCGTCAGCTTCGGAACGTAGAGCGTAAGCGTCACTGAAACAACAGACAAAAGGATAGTAAACACTAAAAAGATCCGATACCTTCCAAGACGGCGAAATACTTTTTTCAATATTTCCGACTGTTTTTCCGCATGATTTTTACTCATCGCGTCTACGCCCCCTTTTCCTTCTGTTCTTCTTTTGGAAACTGTGAATAGTAAATCTCCCGATAGATCTCACAGTTTTCAAGAAGTTCTTCGTGGGCGCCAAGTCCTGCCATCTCTCCATCATCCAGTACAAGGATCTGATCTGCATAAAGAACAGAGGAGGCTCTCTGGGATACGATAAATACGATCGGCTCTCCCTCCATCCGGCGAATCGCAGCGCGAAGACGGGCATCCGTGGCGAAATCAAGCGCCGATGCACTGTCATCCAGGATCAGTATCTGCGGTTTCCTCACCAGTGCGCGGGCAATGGTAAGCCTCTGCTTCTGCCCTCCCGACAGATTTTTCCCGTTCTGCTGTATCTGAAAGTTCAGACGTCCGTCTTTCTCATCTACAAATTCCTTCGCCTGCGCGGTCGCGATAGCCGCATTCAGCTCTTCATCCGCAGCGGCTTCATTGCCCCATCGGAGATTCTCTGCAATCGTGCCTTTGAATAAAACTGCCTTTTGCGGCACAATCCCGATCCTCTTACGCAGAAAATCTATCTTATAATCCTTAATATTTCTGCCATTGATCCTGATCTCTCCGGAAGAAACATCATAAAACCGGGGAATCAGGTTCACAACCGATGATTTCCCCGAACCTGTTCCGCCGATGATCCCGATCGTCTGTCCTTTTTTTGCCAGGAAACTTATATCGCTGAGGGAATCCGCTCCCGCGCCTTCATACCGCATACATACATGCTCGAACTCAACAGACGCCTCCGCATCGATATCCTCCTCCCGGCTCACACTGCCCTCCGGCATTCCGCTCTCTTCTTCAAATACACTCTGTATGCGGTTCCCGCAGGCGATCGCCTTCGTAACTGTGATGATCAGGTTGGCAAGCTTCACAAGCTCTACAAGGATCTGGGACATATAATTAATGAGCGCCACGACCTCTCCCTGAAGGAGAACGCCCGTATCTACCCTGACTGCCCCCACATAGATCAGGACGACCAGTCCGCCGTTCACGATCACATAGGTAAGCGGATTCATAAGTCCTGAGATACGTCCGGCATATTTCTGCGCATCAGTCAAAGCCTGATTGCATGATCGAAACCGTTCCTTCTCCGCCTCTTCTTTGTTAAATGCGCGGATCACCCTCGCCCCGGTCAGATTCTCCCTCGTAGTTAAAAGCACCTGATCCAGATTCGTCTGCACCTTTTTATAAAGAGGCATGGTAATAAGCATAATGCCGAATACGACAATGGACAATAAGGGAATCGTCACTACAAACACAAGCGCCCCCTTTACATCCACCGTAAATGCCATTACCATGGCTCCGACTACAATGAAAGGCGAGCGCAGAAACAGACGGAGTACCAGATTCACCCCTGACTGGACCTGATTCACGTCGCTGGTCATCCGCGTGATCAGCGTAGAGGCGCCGATCGTATCCATCCTGCTATAGCTAAACTGCTGAATATGTGAAAATAATGCCTGCCGAAGCTCTGTCGCAAACCCCGTCGCCGCTTTCGCGGAAAAATACTGTGCGGTGATGGAGCATATAAGCCCGATCACGCCAAGGGCGGCCAGGAGCAGACACATCCTAAGCACATAGGACTTATCTCCATGTGCAATTCCTGTATCAATCACTGCTGCCATGACAAGCGGCACGAAAAGCTCAAAAGAAGCTTCCAAAAGCTTAAAAAGCGGCGCCAGCACCGTTTCTTTTTTATAATTGCGCAAATAGATCAGTAATGCTTTCATTCCTGATTTCCCCTCGCTACATTACTTTTTCTTTTAATCCTTCATACATCCGCCCGGATACCGGTGCATTTACTCCCAGTCTCTTAGCTTCTCTTACAATATAACCGCTGAACGTCTCAAGCTCCGTCGGATTCCCTGATATCAGGTCACGCTGGAGAGAACTGGTGGCATCGTCCGCCAGTTCTTCGCGGAATCTGCGGATAATGGCATCTGCATGTTCTTTTGTTACATGCACACCCTTTTTCACCGCAACTTCATACGCCTCATAGACAAGCTGTTCATATTCCCAGTCCTTCTTCGGATCATTTCTAAGCTCTCCGATGTTGTTATTATAAAATGCGGTCAGTACATTATAAGCACAGTTCAATATATACTTTTTCCAGATGTCACACTCAATATCCCTGGATATTTTATGGTCGATCTGCGCCCCCGACAAGACATCGGATACTTCGAACACCCTGTTCTGCTTCTCTTCATCCCTGATACCAATCCGAAGATTCGCAAAATTGCCCTGCTGCGTAACAGAATAGTCTTTATTTGCAAATGCCACAATATAGATCAGGGAATCAACTACTGTCCCTTTCTTAAAAAAACTTCTCGTCCGCTCTCCCGGATCCGCTCCGTTCATCACCGGAACGATGATCGTATCGTCCGTCACTGCCTGCTTAAGTTCCCTGCATGCCTGCTCCAGAGAATAATTTTTCACACACAAAAATATAAGATCCTGCGGCTCCAATAGAGCCGTGTCCTCCGCCACCTTTTCAGGTCTTGCGATGATCTCTCCATGATAATCGCTGTGAAGAACAAGCCCGTTCTTTTTGATCGACTTTCCTCTCTCCCCCCGTGCCGCCACTGTAACGCGGGGGTAAGCGCGGATCAGCATTCCTGCCAGATAACCTCCTACGCCTCCGGCGCCTACTACTGCAATCTTTTTATCCTGTAATTCTTTGATGCTCATTTTTCCCTCCCTGTACTGACTTTCTCTTTTATCGCATGTCCGGCGGCTAATAAGGCAGCTCAAATACATATCCCGCCACGATTCCCGCCGTCATTGACAGGCAGATCAACAGGATCGGATGTGCTTTTTTGAATGCCATTGCGGCCACCACTACAAAAATGACGAGCGAGACATAAAAATCCGGCGTGAAAATCACGTCCGCCAGATTCCCGTTCGGCGCAAAAACGGTCTGTCCAACGGAAATCACTGTCGCTCCGATCAGACCTGTGACCGCCGGTTTCAATCCACTCATGCATCCCTTCACAACCTGATTTTGCTTAAATGCCTCGAAGCACCTCGCAACAATGAGGATAATCACAAAGGACGGCGTAACCACTCCCAATGTGGCGCAGATCCCTCCCGGAACTCCTCCCGCGACCGTCCCCACGTAAGTCGATACATTCACCGCAAACGGTCCCGGCGTGCTTTCGCTGACCGCGACAAAATTCACAAGTTCCCGCACAGACATCCACCCGTGGGCAGCGACCTCCGACTGTATCAGCGGGAGCATGGCATAACCGCCCCCGAAGGTAAATAATCCTATTTTAAAAAATGTCCAGAATAATTCTATGTAAATCATGCTTTGCCTTTCCTTCCTGCCGTCCATGACGCAAAAAGGCCAAACAGAGCACAGCCCATAAGCACAGGCAGTACACTAACATGAAAAAATGCAACGCAGACAAAAGCGCCTCCGGCAATTACATAAGAGATCTTATCCTTCGGACACTGCCTGTACATACTCCAAAACGCCTTCACGATCAATGCCAGCACTCCGGCACGGATGCCGAAAAATGCATATTTGACCGCTCTCAGGCTCTCAAACTGTCGAAGCGCAAAAGAAATGGCGAGAATGACGAAAAAAGACGGGAGCGCTACTCCCATAGTCGCGGCAAAGGCTCCCAAATAGCCGCATACACGGAATCCTGCAAATGTAGCGGCATTGATCGCAATCGGTCCTGGAGTGGACTCCGCAATCGCAATCATTTCTAAAAGATCCTCCCCGGATATCCACCCCTTTTCATCAACCATCTCTTTTTCAATCAGCGGAATCATGGCATACCCGCCTCCAAAAGTGAAGAAACCTATCTTCATAAATGCAGAGAAGATCTCAAACAATCTCTGATACTTTTTCTTCATAAGGCAAAATCCTCTTTCTCTCACGATTCAGTGGAAACAGAATTGCCAGTCCGCCACAGGATATGATCAACAAAACTACCCGCAGCATGATGTTGCTGCTGTCTCCGGTCTGTGGGCTTGCGGTTTTTCCAGTTGTAGTTGTACTGGACGAAGTTGTACGGGACACAGTTGGATTGGACGAAGTGGTATTGGACGAAGTGGTACCGGACGAAGTGGTACCGGTTGATGTGGAACACTTTGCCGGAATCACTGTGTCCTCTTTTGTGATTTCCTGAGTCAAAGTCTCATCAGAGAAATACTTGCCGCAGTCAGGGCAGTACCAGTATTCAATATTCCCCGCCTCCGTGCAGGTGGGTTCCTTTGCCTCTGTCCTGACTGGCGTATGCTCATGGGGCCTGATGTGGAAATAATTATATAGATGAACATCCGACGTCTCTCTGCTTCCTTCAAAGGGGGAACCCGTCACAGCCGTGGCATCCTCTTCACTGTTACCTGCGAATACCTCAAAAAGACCGCTGTCCCCGGGCACAATTGTAAAACTGCTCGCGTTCACGCCGCCGTCAACGATTACTTCCGTGTTTCCAGTTACGGATATACTGCTTGCTGAATAAAGTGCATAGTAAATCCAATCGCGCGTGGCAGAAACGGTCACAGCGCTGTCGCTGATATTGATTTGACCAGCTGCATAAATTGCGTTGTTGTAAGCGGATAAGGATAAAGCAGTCACGTTCGCCCCATTCTTTATGGTGACGTTGTTGCCTTTAATAGCATCAACATTCTGCCCCGCCTCCACACTGAAAGTGACACCGTCAAAAACAAGGTTAAGTAAACCCGGGTGGGAATAAGGATCTATCTGCGCCTTCGTTCCGGTAAGAGTAATTGTTCCGGGACCAGTGAAGGTTAAAGTCCTGATAATACTACCATTTGACAGACTTCCTATTCTTGATAAACAGTTGTCGCCAATGGCGCGGATCGTCAGGTTGTCGATCGTACTGTTATTTGTCCACATAATAATCCCGCTTATACCTGTTGCAAAAGATGCATGATCCAATGTAAGCGTATTACTATCCGGATCAAAGGTCACGGATGCCGCTTCCCCGTCCGTCTCGCCCAGTATGTCGTCCTTGTTCTCGTCTGTAACTATAATGTCTTCCACTTGAATTCCATATTCGTTGGCTGCACATGTATCAACGTCCTCCGGCTTGGCCTGATCTAGGAATCAGCATCCTCTGTCTCTTCTGTCTCTTCTGTCTCTTCTGTCTCTTCTGACGTATCGCCGGAGCTGACGGCCTCTGCAAACACCGTGCTGCCGGGAGAGAGGAGCATAACAGACGACAGCAGCAGGATCGCTATCATCAGTTTTTTCACGGGCTACACCTCACTTTCGCATTTTTACAGTGGCAATAATCTATATCTTCTGTATGATACAGACGGATTGCCGTTCCTTCACGAGACAAACATGATTTTACGCTCCTTTTTTTGTGTTTACATTATTATAC
>CAZNXL010000030.1:0-11982 GCA_964577075.1 uncultured Dorea sp.
GATCCTGGCTCCGACCTATGGGTGTATTGTTTATCAGGAGCAGGTTATGCAGATCGTGCGCGATCTGGCAGGTTATACATTGGGACGGAGCGATCTGCTGCGGCGCGCCATGTCAAAGAAAAAGGGCGATGTTATGCAAAAAGAGCGGCAGAACTTTGTGTATGGCAATCCAGAGGAGAACGTGCCCGGCTGCATCGCGAACGGCATTGATGAGAGGATCGCAAATAAGATCTACGATGAGATGATCGATTTTGCAAAGTATGCATTTAACAAATCCCATGCGGCAGCGTATGCAGTAGTATCTTATCAGACGGCCTGGTTAAAATATTACTATCCGGTAGAATTCATGGCGGCGCTCATGACGTCTGTGATCGACAATCCGGGAAAGGTTGCGGAATATATCTATACCTGCCGGCAGATGGGGATTGACATTCTGCCGCCGGATATAAATAAAGGAATGGGAAGCTTTTCCGTAGATGGAGGGAATATCCGCTACGGGCTGGCGGCAATCAAGAGTATCGGCCGTCCGGTCATCGAATCCATTTTGAAAGAGCGTAAGGCGCGGGGAGAATATAAGAATTTAAAAGATTTTATCGAACGGATGTCCGGAAAAGAGCTGAATAAACGGACGATCGAGAGTTTTATTAAATCAGGGGCATTTGACAGCCTGAACGGGACGAGAAAGCAGTTTATGATGGTCTACGTACAGGTATTAGATCAGGTCAATCAGGAACGTAAATATTCCATGACAGGGCAGATGTCGTTGTTTGATATGGTAAGCGGCGACCAGAAGGCGGAATTTGAGATTCCGCTTCCAAAGGTGGGAGAGTATGAGAAAGAGACAAAGCTCGCCTTTGAAAAAGAGGTGCTGGGAGTATATCTGAGCGGTCATCCGATGGAAGAATACGAAGAGAAATGGAAGAAAAATATTACAAGGACCTCTTTTGATTTCCAACTGGATGAGGAGAGCGGACGGACCAAGGTCCATGATGGCGTCAGGGAGACAATAGGCGGGATCATTGTCGGAAAAACGATCAAGTACACAAAGACGAATAAGACAATGGCGTTCCTTACGATCGAGGATCTTCTGGGAACCGTGGAGGTGATCGTATTCCCGAAGGATTATGAAAAGAATCGCTCCTATCTGGAAGAGGAGAACAAGGTGTTCGTGAGAGGGCGCGTATCTGAGGAAGATGATGCGCCAAGTAAGCTGATCTGTGAATCTATCATACCTTTTGAAAAGACGAAGAAGGAACTATGGCTTCAGTTTGACAGTATCGCAAATTTCACAGAACAGGAAGGAGTTCTCTATGATATGCTCAGTGCATCTGACGGTGAGGATGAAGTCATCATATATTGTAAGGCGGAGCGGGCGATGAAGCGGCTTGGCAGGAACAGAAATGTCCGCGCAGACGGGGTCCTATTGAGCAGGTTGACGAATTATCTGGGTGAATCTTGTGTAAAACTGATAGAAAAATCGATTGAAAACATTTGTTAATTAATGTACAATGTATCCGTGTAAAGTATCAAGTATTCAGATATAGGAAAGCATAACGGAGGAATGATCATGGCAGAGAATGGAATTCGTACAATAGGTGTTTTGACAAGCGGCGGAGACGCACCGGGGATGAATGCTGCAATTCGTGCAGTTGTAAGGACGGCGCTTGGAAAGGGATTGAAGGTAAGAGGTATCCGCAGAGGATATCACGGACTTTTGAAGGAAGAGATTATTGATCTTTCAGCAAGAGATGTGTCTGATACCATCCAGCGCGGCGGAACGATCCTTCAGACAGCGCGTTGTCAGGCGATGCGTACAGACGAAGGACAGCAGAAGGCAGCGGCTATCTGTAAGAAATACGGGATTGACGGACTTGTAGTTATCGGTGGTGACGGTTCCTTTGCAGGCGCGCAGAGACTTGCATATTATGGGATCAAAACGATCGGAATTCCGGGAACGATCGACCTTGATATCGCATGTACAGAATATACGATTGGTTTCGATACAGCAGTCAATACAGCTATGGAAGCAATCGATAAGGTTCGCGACACATCTACTTCCCATGAAAGATGTTCCATCATCGAGGTTATGGGAAGAGATGCAGGTTATCTCGCATTGTGGTGCGGTATTGCCAATGGTGCGGAGCGTATTCTTATGCCGGAAGAACATGATTATAACGAGGATATTATCGTTGCGGACATTCAGGAGTGCAGGAAGCGTGGTAAGAAGAATTATATTATTATCAACGCGGAAGGTATCGGCGATTCTTTGAATATGGCGGAGAGAATTGAAGCAGCTACAGGTATGGAGACAAGAGCCACTATTATCGGACACATGCAGCGCGGCGGAAGTCCGACATGTAAGGACAGAGTTTATGCCTCTATCATGGGCGCTATGGCGGTTGACCTTCTCTGCGCGGGGAAATTCAACAGAGTTGTAGGATATCAGCATGGTGAATTTAAAGATTTTGATATTGATGAAGCGCTTAGTATGAAGAAGGAGATTCCGGAATATCATTATGATGTAGCAAAACGTCTTGCTCTGTAATTTTTGTAATTCGGTAGGGTGATGTTATGACAAAAGAAGTATTATTGACTATATCGGGACTTCATTATGATGCATTTCCGGGAGAAATGACAGAAGAGAATGAGGCGATCGAGGTGATCACACCCGCCGTATACTATCTGAAAAACGGGAAGCATTATATCCTTTATGATGAAGTTGTGGAGGGGATGCCGGGAACGGTCAAAAACCAGATACGTATTATGCCGGGGGGAACGCTTGAGATTAAAAAGAGCGGCGTTGCGAGTACAAGGATGATTTTTGAAAAAGATAAGATTCATATGACCCAGTATCAGACACCTTACGGAGAATTACTGGTCGGTGTGTTTACTAAAAATATGCAGATTGACACAAGAGAAGATAACATAGATGTGCGCGTAAGTTATGAGCTTGATATTAACAGTGAGAAGGTTGCAGACTGCAACATTACGATGAATATTCGGGCGAATGGAGACGCCGGATAGAAGCTGAAAGATGTCAAAGGCACAGGAAAAGGGCAGGTCGGTAACAACCTGCCCTTTTATCTCTCTGACTATTTACCGCGAAGCTTTGCCAAAAATCCTCTTTTCTTCTGTGGTGTCTCAAGTGGTCCGCGGATACCGCGAACTGCCGTGATATAAATACCGCTTACAGTTGCCTTTACTTCTTTTTTTACCGGGATCAGCGGGTAGACCTCGGCATCGCACAATAAAGTCATAACCTTTGGACCAACCTTGGCCTTTACAACCGGCATTTTAGAACGACGGAGATATTTGGGCGTCTGCTCTAAAACGACGGCCGGCAGTCCGGCATCCTTAAGTTTCATCCTGCCTTTGTCAATAATAAGCATAGATACGGTCTGCGCGGCAGCCGCCAGCATCTCCTGCTGCTCCGCCTGTTTCTTTTCTGCTTTTTTTCCGAGAAAATATAATACAACACATACAATAATTGCTACTACTAAAATCACCAATAATACGATTGTTACTTTACTCACAGTGAACCTCCTGTTAACTCTTTTTCACGAAGTACATTGTATCATTCTTTCGGGACGAGTGCAAGTAATTTGAGATTTTAGGGGTTACTTTTGTAAAGATACGATATATAATGAAAGAGATATCGTTTATTCGGGAGGCGACAAGAATGTCGGAGATCTATACATGGGTGCTGGAGCACCTGTTTATCATCAATATCATACTTTCATTGCTGATCATCTTTTTCCAGCGGAAGAATCCGACGACGGTATGGGCGTGGCTGCTGCTTTTGTACTTCCTTCCGGTTATCGGTTTTGTACTCTATCTTATTTTTGCTCAGAACTTTCGCAAAGAGCGGATGTTTAAGGCAAAGGAGATTGAAGGAGAACTGAAATATGCCGTAAGGCGGCAGGAGGAGTCTATTTTCAGGAAGAAGCTAAGGCTGAGGGATCCGGAGCTTGAGCGGTTTAAAAGCCTGATCCTGTATAATCTGAACGAGGGGGAGGCGGTTCTTACCGATAATAATGACGTCAGAATATTTACAGACGGTGAGGATAAATTCCGGGAGCTGATCTATGAACTGGATCATGCCAAAAGCTACATCCATCTCCAGTATTATATTATACGTGATGATGAACTGTGGAAAAAGATTGAGGAGGTGTTGATACGAAAGGTACGGCAGGGAGTGAAAGTGAGGGTGCTTTTTGACAGTATGGGCTGCAGGAGTACAAAGCATTCTGTGTGGAGGAGGCTTGAAGCTGCAGGAGTTGAGGTGGCGGAGTTCTTCCCGGCATTTCTGGGGAAATTCCAGCTGCGGCTTAATTACCGCAATCACAGGAAGATCGTAGTGATCGACGGGAGACTCGGATTCGTGGGAGGATTTAACATAGGCAGAGAATATCTGGGGCGAAGCAGGAAATTCGGCTATTGGCGGGACACGCACCTGTGCATAGAAGGATCCGCAGTGACTTCTTTGGCGGTCCGGTTCGTATTAGATTGGAATTATGCCGCGAAGGAGAACCTGTTTTTGGATGACAGCCTGTTTGAGATCCCTGAATATGTAAGAGGCGGCAGGGATCCGATACAGATCATCACGAGCGGCCCGGATTCCAGATATCCGAAGATCCGGGATAATTATCTGCGCCTGATCCATATGGCACGAAAGAACATCTATATACAGACGCCTTATTTTGTACCGGATGATGATATTAAATCAGCGTTGGTCATAGCGGCAAAGTCAGGGATTGACGTAAGGATCATGATACCCTGTAAGCCGGATCATCCCTTTGTCTATTGGGCGACGTATTCCTATATCGGAGAGATGATCGAGGCAGGGGCGAGGTGTTATACGTACGATAACGGATTTTTGCACAGCAAATGTCTCTGTGTGGACGGCCTGGTCAGCTGTGTGGGGACCGCTAATATGGACATCCGCAGCTTTGAGCTTAATTTTGAGGTAAATGCGGTGATTTACAGTTCGAAGACCACGCTCAGGCTGGAAAAGATCTTTGAAAATGACATTCCGAAAAGTACGATGATCACGAGAAAAAAATACCGTCAGCGGAACTGGTTCATAAGATTCAGGGAACAGTTTTGCAGACTTTTCTCACCGGTGCTGTAGGCATTGAAGTATATGAATTATCTGTGAAAAAGGTTTTAAAGTTATGTAAAATATGATATACTCAAGCGAGTGTAGAAAAAGCAAAAGAGGTGCATTATGAGAAAGAGATTAACAATATTATTGGCAGGAGCAATGTCTATAGCGATGATGCTGACGGGTTGTCAGGCAAGCCAGGGATTGGAGACAGATGATATCAAGATCACACAGTACAGAGGCGTCGAGATTGATGAGATAGAAAAGCCGGCAGAGGTTACAGATGAGGATGTGGAAAGCAGTATTCAGACAACCCTTGAATCCCAGGCTGAGACGAAGGAGGTCACGGACCGCGCGGTACAGGATGGCGATATCGTTAATATCGATTTCGTCGGAAAGATTGACGGGAAAGAATTTGACGGCGGTTCTTCAGAGGGATATGATCTGGAGATAGGTTCTGACACTTTTATTGATGGCTTTGAGGACAGCATTGTCGGCCACAAGATTGGCGACAAGTTTGACTGGGAAGGGAAGTTCCCGGATGACTACGGCAATACAGAGTATGCGGGAAAAGACGTTGTGTTTACCATTACGGTCAACAGTATTACAGAAAAGAAGGTGCCGGAGCTCACGGATGAGCTGGTGGCGGATCTGTCTGAAACTGCGAAGACTGTGAAAGAATATAAAGCAGAGGTAAAACAGCAGTTAACAGACGACAACGAGGCAGAATATAACAATGAGCTGTATTCCGCAGTATGGCAGGAGGTTCTTAATAATACAGAGGTTAAAAAATATCCTGACGGAGAAAAAGAAGAGTTTGTTCAGGCATTGACAGATAATTATAAGTCGGTAGCAGAAAATTATGGCATGGAATTTGCAGATTTTCTGGAGCAGATGATGGGGATGACTGAGGATGATTTTAATCAACAGGCGGAAGCAGCGGCAGAACAGAATGTAATGTCCAGGATGGCGACAGAGGCCATTGCAGAGAAAGAAAATATTAAGCTTGATGATGATACTTATGAGGCGGAGCTTCAGAAGATCGCAGATCAGTATGGATATGAAAGCGTAGATGCGTTAAAAGAGCAGGCGGACGAAGATACGCTTAAGGATACGGCGCTTAATAATATTGTGGTCGAGAGAGTAGCAAAGCATTGTATTCAGAAAGCATCGGAATAAATGATCAATTCTGGGATGAATTATTATCTTGAATTGCGAAGCATACGATACAAGGCAGAGGTATATCTGATGAGGATAGCCCCTGTCTTGTGTTGTGTCTGTAAGTTTCTGATATAAAGACGCCATAACGCAGATGCCCTGATGACGGTAGATTTTTGCGAAAGAGCAATAAAAGAGCAATAAAAGATCAATAAAAATAATCAGATAGAGTGGAATTACAGAACAAGTATGTTTATAATGGATTGTAGAAAATTAATAACAGGAAAGGTGTCGGCATGTGTGAATTATTTGGTATCAGTTCAAAAGAAGAAGCTGAGATTAATGATTATCTTAATGAGTTTTTCTCTCATAGCAGTAAGCATCCCCATGGATGGGGGATCGCCCGGATGGACAAAACGGAAGTCACCATAGAAAAGGAGCCGGTCCAGGCATCAAAAAGCCTGCGTCTGAGGGGCAGGCTTCTCATGCCGGTTCGGGTAAAAACTGCATTTGCCCATATAAGAAAAGCTACGATCGGAAATATAAGTTATTATAATTGCCATCCGTATACGATGAAAGATATGAGTGGCAGACAATGGACCCTGATCCACAATGGCACGATATTTCATTATCCGTTATTGGATGCTTATAAAGCGGTTCAGAAGGGGGATACGGACAGTGAAAGGATCCTGTTTTATATCGTTGATATGATCAATCAGGCGGAAAGGCGATCGCAGAGGGAATTGGATGCGAAAGAGAGATTTGATCTATTAGATCTTCTGATAGTGGAACTGTCAAAAGAAAACAAACTGAATCTGATACTGTATGACGGAGAGCTTTTTTATGTACATACCAATTACAAAAATTCTCTGTATCAGCTTCAAAAGGGGGATCAGATCATGTTCAGCACAATGCCTCTAAGTCAGGAAGACTGGAGCCCGGTACTGTTCACAACACTTCTGGCGTATGAGAAGGGAAAGAAAGTCTTTCAGGGAACAGAGCATGGAAACGAGTATATAGAGAGTGAAGAAAAACGCGCATGCAAAATATTATGAAACAGGAGGAGAATGAATATCTAAGGTTTGTATTGTGTATAACGGAATATTGCCAATTGCCCCTGCATACATTGTAAAAACGATGAATGCAGGGGTTTTCTATGAAAGATTATATCGAGGCGCGGGCGGTAGAGATTGCGTATTATATTATTGAACATAAAGCAACGGTGAGGCAGACAGCGAAGCAGTTCGGGGTAAGCAAAAGTACCATACATAAAGACGTCACCGAGCGTCTCCTCCAGATCAATCCTGCACTGGCAGCGCAGGCGCGGCTGGTGTTGGATGTTAATAAGGCAGAGCGCCATATCCGGGGAGGACTGGCGACGAAGGAGAAGTATGAGCATCGTCAGGCCGCGTCTTTGTCACTTGCAGGAAGGTAATAGCCGGAATAAGGAACCAAACAGCAGGATTTGGCATATTCTAACCATAGAAGAACAGGAAAGGGGTTAGAATATGCCTTATTCAGTTATGTTAGATGCCGGTCATGGCGGGAGCGATCCGGGAGCAGTCTACAACGGACGGCAGGAGAAAGATGATACGCTCAGGCTTGTACTGGCGATTGGCGAGATATTACAGAATAACGGAGTTGACGTGCAATATACAAGAACAACGGACGTCTATCAGAGTCCGTTTGAAAAAGCAATGGAAGCGAATAATGCCGGAGTAGACTTCTTTGTTTCCATTCACAGGAACTCATTTCCGACACCTGATCAGGTAATGGGAGTGGAGAGTCTTGTGTATGACCTGTCCGGGATCAAGTATGAGATGGCGCAGAATATTAATGAGCAATTAGAAACGGCAGGGTTTGTGAATCTTGGAGTAAAGGCCAGACCGAATCTGGTTGTTCTTAGAAGGACGAATATGCCATCTGTCCTGGTGGAAGCCGGGTTTCTCAATTCGGATACGGATAACCGGTTGTTTGATGCAAATTTCCAGGATATTGCGCAAGCGATCGCCAGGGGGATCCTTGATACTCTGAGTTCTATCGGCGGTATCGAGACGCCTTACTACAGAGTACAGGTCGGCTTGTTCCGCAACGGGGCTAATGCACAGAGGCTGTTAAATGAACTGCTGGCGGCGGATTTTCCGGCATATATTGACAATATAGGTCCTTATGCGAGAGTTTATGTCGGAGGATATGATGATCTGAACGAAGCCGCGGCAATGGAACAAAGGCTTAAGAGAGCAGGATACGATACTTTGATCGTAAGCAGATAAAAATAACGCTCATCTCCAAAGTTGTGTTTTCGGCGGAACTGTGGTACTCTTATACTGTAAAAAACGACAGGAAATATTTTAAATGTGTTGGAAAAGGAGAGTAAAAATGAGCGAAAACAGACAACCGGATATAAATAAAAAAGTGAATACGGCATTTATCCTGGGAATCGTAAGTATTATTGCGGGACTTCTTCTCCCTGTTGCCGGAGTCATTATCGGATGTATCGGACTTTCAAAGGCAAAAGCGGGGATGAACTCCGAACTGGAAGATAAGGCGAAGAAAGCAAAAATATGCAGCATGATTGGAATCGTCATATCTGTTGCATGGTGGATATTTAACCTTGTATCTATGTTTGTATAGAAAAACGTTATGGAAAATCAAAAAAAGGTAAAGTGGATTGAAGGAATATTGGTCACACTGGTTATTATTGTCAGTGTGATGCTGATAGGAAAGACGATTCATTCGGGGTATGAAGGGAAGCAGGAAAAGGTATATGAAGTATCAGAAGGATGGTACTATTATGACGGAGAGCGAAAGGTAGATGTTGTACTTCCGGCAAAGATCGTGCAGAAGGAAGGAGAGGAACTGCTGCTGTACAATGACAGTATTGGCAAAGAGTATGCCGGAAGGGTCCTGTCATTAAAGGGGGCGAAATATCATCTTAGAGTTTATGCGGGCGAAGATATGCTCTATGAATATGAGGAAGAAGGTTTTCCGAGAAACCGCCAGATGAAGTCAAAACTTGACTGTGACGTAAGGCTGCCGAATGTGTGGGAGGGAGCGTTAACACTCTCGTTCGAGGACACGGAGAATGGGAAATATGACCTTCCCGCGATATACATAGGAACAGGAGATGCAGTACTTAAGCATCATATTGTGAGCAACATAATGACGATAGCCATCGTCTTGTCGATGGGAGTTTTAAGTATCATATCGATCATTATCTCTATTTGCTTAAGACGCATTAATATGAAAGACCGGAGATTTGAAGAGATTGCATACTTTTTAATCCTGTGTGGGATCTGGTGTATAACGGATTCCGCACTTGGGCAGAATCTCAGCGGAATGTCGCCGCTGGTATGTTATATTTCTTTTTATGCGTTTATGCTGTTTGGGATTCCAATGCTTCACTTCATTAAAAACACAGGAGATATGGCGCGGCATAAAATTTTGGATGTGTGTATCTGTCTGTTCTATGCAAATGTGATCCTTCAGAGTATACTACGCCTTCAGGATGTATTTGAATTTATTGATATGCTGTTTGTAACACATTTTCTGCTTATAACAGCGATTGTGATCAGCGGAGCGCTGCTGATAAAAGAGTATAAGGAAAAAAAGACCAGGGAGCTTTTGAATATTATTATTGCCTTTATCATCCTTTCACTGGTAGGGATTATTGCAATTATTCTGTATTGGATATTTGCAATTCCGTTTTATGAGATGATTTATGAGAGCGGGATTGTATTGTTTATCATTCTGCTTATGATAGGGGTCATTGTCTCAAACGTGGGGAACCTCCGGTTTAAGACAGAGATGCAGGTGTATCAGAGACTGTCAAAGGAAGATCGTCTTACCGGAATGCAGAACCGGAGGGCATTTGAAGAGAAAGTGTCTGAGATAGAGGAAAATGCTTCTTCCTATGATAATGTCGCTTTAATTTTTATGGACATTAACAGGTTAAAGACAGTTAATGATCATTTTGGGCACAGCGCGGGAGATGAATTGATCATCTCGACAGCGAAATGTATTATGAATGCATTTGGTTCAGCAGGAAGCAGTTTCAGAATAGGGGGAGATGAGTTCTGTACAATATTGATCAATCCGCAGGGAGACCGGAAAGAATGGTATTTATGGTTGGACAAAGAGATCCTGAAACATAATAAGAACAGCAGATACCGTCTTGCAATTGCAAGAGGCGCCAGTTATCTGAAAGAGCCGGACGGAAGGATCAAGACGGTCAGCGACTGGAAATATGAGGCTGATCAGGAGATGTATAAGGATAAAGGTTGGACGCGGGTTACAGAGAGTAAGGATCAGAGAGGCACAATATGAGCTACAATATGGATTTTTTGATTTCAGCATTGATTTTCCTGATCCTTATGTTGTATCATTTTATGAGCCAACAAAGGATCGGTGATTTTCGCAGCAGATCATTTCTGGTGTTTATGGTGATCGGTCTTGCAGATGTTTTGTTCGATATATTGTGTACGATCTTAGTGTCTGCGGATACTCCGGAATTGTCAGGAGTAACGAAGCTGTGTCTGACTGTTTTTTATCTGCTTCAGGTGACAGTGCCTTATGCTCTTTTGTACTATACACAGACATTTCGAAACTGCAGTATGCAAAAGAAAAGGAAATTCTTAGTCTTTTGGCTGATACCTGCGATCGTGATGGCAGGAGCAACCCTTTTGAATATCTGGGAAGGGTATTTTTTCTATTTTAGTCCGGACGGTCATTACTATGCAGGTCCTTTTTATATAGCAATGTACGTTTATGCGGAATTCTATGCGTTGGCGCTTGTCTATAGCAGTATTGTGCATTATAAGGAGCTGGGCAAACGCAAGGCAGCGATTATCTGGGAATATCTGGTGATCATGGCGGTGTGCGTTGCCATACAGGCATGTTTTCATCAGATACTTATGACCGGATTTGGCATAAGTATGGGAATTCTGGTACTCTTTTTGACGCTGAATAATCCTTATGAACGTGTAGACAGTCTCACCGGTGCATTCGATAACCGGTATTTTACGGAATGGATTCAGCGACGGATGGATCAGGGCAGAACGTTTCACGTTATTACAGTGGATCTGGTGCGGTTAAAACGGATCAATACCGTATATGGGAACAGTTTTGGGGACTATACATTAGTGCAGACGGCAAAGGCGCTGCGCAGACAAAGTGGCGCCGGGAAAGTATTTCGCGTGGGGGCTAAGCGTTTTCTCGTCGTTGTAGATTCTTTATATGAATATGAAGAATGCAGGAATACGGTCAGGGCATATTTTCAGAATACATTCATGTTCAATGGCGTATCTTATGTGGTTCCGGTAACTATATGCGGAGTGGTAGAGGCGGATCAGTTAAAAGAAAGGGATACATTGCTGGGTTATATTGAATATCTTGCATCGTTGGCTACATCAAAAGAAGAAGTCTTTTTAATCCAGGGAGATCAGTTAACTCTGAAAGGATTTTCCTACGAGAAAGAGATTGAGAAATTCTTAAAAACAGCGATAGAGGAAGATTTGTTTGAAGTTTGTTATCAGCCTGTGTATTCTACGGAGACGAAAGGATATATTACGATAGAAGCATTAAGCAGATTAAGGCATCCGTCTCTCGGTCCGGTATCACCGGAGCTGTTTATCGGTCTTGCGGAGAAAAACGGACAGATCGCGGAGATTGGTCACCAGCAGTTTCGTAAGGTATGCCGGTTTATTAAACAGAATGAGTCT
>CAZNXL010000031.1:0-11967 GCA_964577075.1 uncultured Dorea sp.
AGGGTACGTGAGATCTTAAAGATTTCCCAGGAGCCGGTATCTCTTGAGACTCCCATCGGAGAAGAGGAGGACAGTCACCTCGGAGATTTTATTCAGGATGATAATGTCCCGGTGCCGGCAGAGGCAGCAGCACAGACATTGTTAAAAGAGCAGCTTGATGAGGTGCTTGATACTCTTACCGAGAGAGAGCAGAAGGTATTGAGACTGCGTTTCGGCATGAATGATGGACGAGCGCGAACATTAGAGGAAGTAGGTAAGGAGTTTGACGTAACGCGCGAACGCATTCGTCAGATCGAGGCGAAGGCGCTCAGGAAGCTCCGCCATCCGAGCCGCAGCAGAAAATTGAGAGATTATTTGGATTAAGAAAGAGGCGCCTATGGAACTATCAAAGAGACTTACCGCGGTTGCGGGTCTTGTGACAGAGGGCGCCTCTGTCGCAGATATTGGAACCGATCATGGTTATGTACCCATTTACCTTATGAAACAGGGGAAAGCAAAAAAAGTGATTGCAACGGACATTAACCGGGGACCGCTTGAGCGTGCGAGAATGCATGTGATCGGATATGGATTAAAAGGAAAGATTGAGACAAGGCTCTCAGACGGACTTGGGGCGATCAGGCCCGGGGAAGTAGATACTGTGATCGTTGCCGGCATGGGTGGCAATCTGGTGATCAGGATTTTAAATGACGGTAAAGACGTGGTGGATTCGCTGGATGCATGTGTCTTACAGCCCCAGTCAGAGATCGCGAAAGTAAGGCGGTATCTCGTACAATGCGGCTTGATGATTGAAAGAGAGGACATGGTGGAGGAAGACTGTAAGTTCTATCCGATGATGCGGGTGATCCACGGGGAGCCGGAACAGTATGAGGATTATGAGTATCTTTACGGGAAGAGGCTGCTTGAGATGCGTCATCCGGTATTGAAAAAATATCTCTTAAGAGAGCGCGGGATACAGGAAAGTATTGTCCGGCAGCTGTCAGCGCGTAAAGGGAGCGAGAGCGCAAGAAAGAGACTCTGTGAGATGCAGGAAGAGACAGAGCGGACGCTCCGGGCGTTGGAGTGTTATGATCAATAGCAGGGAGGAAAGTGTAAGGATGCTGTGCAGAGATGTGATAGATATTATTGAAAAAGATTATTCCGGAAAGTATGCAATGGAATGGGACAATGTGGGACTTTTGGCAGGCAGAGATAATAAGGAGGTTCAGTGCATATACATAGCGCTGGATGCGACAGATGAGGTCATCGATGCCGCAATCCAGAGGGAGGCTGATCTTCTGGTTACACATCATCCGCTCATATTCAGCGGACTTAAGAGAGTCAGCAATCAGGATTTTATCGGGAATCGCCTTATACGGCTGATTCAGCATGACATTTCCTGTTATGCCATGCATACGAATTATGACGTATGCAGGATGGCGGAGCTGTCCGCCAGAAAAATGGGTTTTACAGAACCAGAAGTGCTAAAGATCACTCACGAGGGCGATACAGTTATGGGGATCGGCAAGATTGCAGATCTGGAATCTGAGATCACAGTGGAGCAATGTGCGCAGAGAGTAAAAGAGGTCTTTGGCCTTAAGAATGTGAGGGTGTATGGGGCTCCCGTGAAGAAAGTAAAGAGAGCGGCTATCTGTCCCGGCTCCGGTAAGAGCGCGACAGGGGAAGCGATAAAGAAAGGCGCGGACGTGCTCATTACCGGAGACATCGGACATCATGAGGGGATCGACAGCGTGGCGCAGGGACTCTCCATTATTGATGCGGGACATTATGGAGTGGAACATATATTTGTAGAGGATATGAAACAATATTTTGAGGAGAATGTAAAAGGGGTAGAGGTGTTCACCGCGCCTGCCGCGCATCCCTTCTGCACGATATAGGCGTATGGGATATTCAGGAAGATGACAGGAGAACTGTGAAAAAGGGAAAAATTAAAAAGGGTGAAATTATGGAAGAAGTAAAAATGTATCGTGTACAGATCGAAAATGAGGTGAAAGAGTACGCAGCCGGTACGACTTATTTACAGATTGCGAGGGATTTTCAGAAGAACTATGAAAATGATATTGTTCTTGTATATGTAAACGGGAAGCTTCAAGAGCTTTATAAGTCACTAAAGTCAGATTGTACACTTGTATTTGAGACAACAGGCGGCGCGGTCGGTCATAAGACATATAAAAGGAGTATGAGTCTTTTGTTAGTGAAATCCGTCTATGACATGGCATCCCGCGATGAGATTGAGAAAGTAAGGATTCTCTTTTCAGTGGATAAAGGATACTACTGCAGGATTGAGGGGAAAATAACGCTCGATCAGATGTTCCTTGAAAGGGTTGAGAGCAGAATGCATAAGATCGTTGAAGCGGATGTGCCGATCAAGAAGAGAACGATCCATACCGATGACGCGATCGCATTATTCCATGAGCATGGAATGTACGACAAGGAGCGTCTATTTGAATACCGCAGGGTATCAAAAGTCAATATTTATAGCATGAATGGATTTGAAGATTATTTTTACGGTTATATGGTGCCGAGTGCGGGATATTTAAGATATTTCAAACTTTATCTCTATGACGAGGGATTTGTTATGCAGATGCCGGAGCGGAGCGCGCCGACAGTTGTTCCTGAATTCTGTCCGCAGAATAAATTGTTCCATGTGCTGAAGGAATCTATGATGTGGGGTGACATGCAGGGGATCGAGACGGCAGGAGCGCTAAACGATAAGGTGACGAAGGGTGATGTGCAGCAGCTTGTTCTCGTGCAGGAGGCATTGCAGGAGAAAAAGATTGCGGAAATTGCGGCTCAGATCGCCAGACGTCCGGAAATTAAGTTTATACTGATCGCAGGACCGTCATCCTCCGGAAAGACTACATTTTCCCACAGGTTATCTATCCAGCTCAGGGCGAATGGACTGGTTCCCCATCCTATTGCCGTGGACAATTACTTTGTGGAGAGAGAGGAAAATCCGAGAGACGAAAAAGGAGAATTCGACTTTGAGTGTCTGGAAGCAGTGGATGTAGATCTGTTTAACCGCCAGATGCAGGAGCTTTTGGCAGGAAAAGAGGTTGTGATCCCGCGGTTTAACTTTGTCACCGGGCAGAAAGAATATGACGGGGAGAAGGAAAAGCTGGGGGGAAATGACGTCCTTGTGATCGAGGGGATCCACTGCCTGAATCCAAAGCTTACAAAGCAGCTTGCGGATGAAAATAAATTTAAAATATACATCAGCGCCCTGACGCAGCTTAATATTGATGAGCACAACCGGATCCCGTCTACAGACGGGCGGCTCCTTCGGAGAATCGTGCGCGATGCCCGCACCCGCGGCTCCGGCGCGCGAAAGACTATAAGAATGTGGGACGCTGTGCGTAAGGGAGAGGAGGAGAACATCTTCCCTTATCAGGAAGAAGCAGACGTGATGTTCAATTCCGCGCTGATCTATGAACTGGCGGTACTTAAGCCTTACGTAGAGGCACAGTTATTTGCCATAGACAGGGATTGCCCGGAATATATAGAGGCGAAGAGGCTTCTTAAGTTTCTGGATTATTTCGTGGGAATCGGAAGTGAAAATATCCCGGCGAACTCACTGCTGAGAGAGTTCGTGGGAGGGGGATGTTTTAAAGTGTAGGAATGTAAATTCAGGTGATATGGCGGGGAACTTTGGCTTTTACAGCGGAAAAGCGGAAGCTTTGATGCAGAATTTTCGGTATATTCTGGTAAAAATGGTACATACTATCTATAAAAGGAATCTATATAGAAGGAGTATGTATAATGGATACCATAAAGACGGATCTTTTCCCGGGCAACCTGCGCGCTGCAAGGGAAAAAGAAGGAGAAAAGCAGAAGGCGGAAAAAGAAGAGATGATGGAGAAGGAAGAGATCCAGACGGAAAAAGAAGAAGTTCCGCCGGAGTCCACCATGACTCCGGCGGAGCCGCTTCCGGAAGTATAAACATACAGTAAGAGGAGACAGAAAAGATATGGATAACACTAAGAATCAAAGCAGACTCAATCAGCAGTTTGATTTTATCAGGGAGATCGATAGAGAAAAGTTTATCGGGCGGCAGACTTATCTGTCCGATGCCATGAGAAAGGAGAATGACGCGGAACACGCATGGCATATGGCCATCATGACGATTCTTCTCAGTGAGTATTCCAATGAAAAGATCGATGTATTAAAGACAGTGACGATGCTTTTGATCCACGATCTTGTGGAGATCGATGCGGGAGACACCTATGCCTATGACGAGGAAGGAAAGAAGACGAAGGAAGCCAGGGAACTCTGCGCCGCAGAGCGGATCTACGGATTATTGCCGAAGGATCAGAAAGAGAAAATGAGAGGTTTGTGGGATGAATTTGAGGAGTGGGAGACTCCGGAGGCGAAGTTCGCCCATGCGATGGATTGCCTGCAGCCTCTGATGCTCAATGCGGCTGCAGACGGAAAGAGCTGGGTAGAGCATGGGGTGCATCTCAGCCAGGTGCTTGGAAGAAACGAACATACTGCCGAAGGATCAGAGACATTGTGGAAGTATGCGTATGATCACTTCATTGTCCCGAATGTGGAGAAAGGGAGATTGAAGCGTTAGAAGCAGGGAAAAGATGACAGTATAAAAAACAGTGAGGATTTGTGTGCACCTGATCACGTCAGGTGCACTTATTTTTTCGGAAATGTGCCTTTAGTTTCGCTTATATAGAAGTTCAAGATTACTAAGCTTTGACGACATATTGATCATAAGCAGATCCGCTAATGTCAATGCGACCATAGATTCTACTACGACAACGGCGCGGGGAACGATGACAGGGTCATGTCGTCCTTTGATAGTGATGGTTGTATTTTCCATCGCATTTGTGACGGTATGCTGTTCCTGAGCGATAGATGGCGTCGGTTTGATCGCAGCGCGCACGATGATCGGGCTTCCATCGCTTATGCCACCGAGAGTTCCTCCGGAATGATTCGTCTCTTTGAGAAGTTGGCTGCCTGAGAAATAGAAAGCATCATTGTTAGAACTTCCAACCGCGTTTGCCACGGAGAATCCGTCCCCAATCTCCACGCCTTTGACGGCGCCGATGGACATGATGGCCCTCGCAAGGGATGCATCCAGCTTATCAAAGACTGGCTCGCCGAGTCCGGCAGGAACCCCGAAGACCTGACATTCTATGATTCCGCCGGAAGAATCGAGATCTGCCATGCAGCTTTCAAGATATGCGGAGGCCTCTTTCGCATAGCTGTTATTTGGCATATATAGTTTATTTTCTGAGATGCAGCTAAAGTCATATTCTTCCTCCGGCACGGTAATATTGCCGATCGAGCGGGTATATGCGGTAAGTTCTATGCCGAGATGCTTTAGTAATTTGGCGGCGACAGCTCCGGCAGCGACACGCCCGATCGTCTCACGTCCGGAAGAACGCCCGCCTCCGCGGTAATCACGGATACCGTATTTTTCATCAAAAGTATAGTCAGCATGTCCCGGGCGATAGCAGTTCCTGACCTGTTCATAGTCTCTGGAATGCTGATCTTGATTGCGTATCATAATAGAAATCGGAGTTCCTGTTGTCTTTCCCTCAAAAATGCCGGACAATATCTCCGCCTGATCAGATTCCTGCCTGGCGGTAGTGAATCTGCTCTGTCCGGGTTTCCTCCGGTTTAAATATAATTGTATATCTTTTTCACTGAGCGGAAGTCCGGCAGGGCACCCATCAATGACGACACCGATAGCGGCGCCGTGCGATTCTCCCCATGTAGTGATCCGAAATAAAGTTCCGTAAGTTGAACCTGCCATTATAACAATCTCCTTTGCATATTTTACGTAAATCTCCTTTGATTATATAAAATATAATAGAAACGTGCAATTATAAATTTGTTATGTTATTGTCAGCTATGCCAGTATCATATCATCCCGTCATAAAATCTTCACTTTTTTTCCCGTAATTTCACTGTACTTTTAAATATAAGCATATTATAATAAAATAACGGGGAGTTGTATACATGCAACGAAAGAGATAATAAGGAGTTTAACGTATGGCTGGCAAGAGTAAAAAAGTTGGCGTGATGGCTGAAGAGATAGATGGAAAGCACAGGAGAAGAAAAAAAGGCACGGGGAAGAAAGTATTGATCGCAGTCAGTATTTTACTGCTGCTTTTGATTGCAGTGTATTTTGCTGTGGCGTTCTATTTTCATAGTCATTTTTTGTATGGGACAAAGATTAACGGGGTGGATTTTTCCTTTAAGGATGTTAGCCAGGTAGAAACCTATATGAAGCAGCAGGTGGCTGATTATACATTGACTTTGGAGGAATCCGACGGAAGCAGCGAAGTGATTAACGGAGCTGATATTGATATCCAGTATGCGTCAGGAGCGGAACTTAAGCAGTTGGCGGAGGGGCAGCAGAATTTCTTCTGGATACAGTCATTGTGGAAACCGTCAGAGATTGAGACGAAAATTGGAGTTACTTATGATGAGGCGGAGTTTCAGACGGTGCTTTCTAATCTGACATGTATGGATGACGAACAACAGACGGCATCAAAAAGTGCATATCCTGCGTTCAAAGATACGAAGTTTGAGATCGTGCCGGAGGTGGTCGGGACAAAAGTCGATGTCGAGAAGTTCACGGCTGCAGTTGAGTCTGCGATAGGCGGCTTTCAGGAGAGCTTGAATCTTCAGGAGGCGGATTGCTATATCCTGCCTAAGTATGTATCTGATTCCCAGGAGGTCATTGAGGCGGCGGATAAGATGAACAGTTATCTGGGCGCGGTCATTACTTATGAGTTCGGAGAGGACAAAGAGGTGGTGGATGCCTCGATGATAGCAAAGTGGGTGAAGATTAAGAAAAAGAAGATGAAGGTATACTTTGACGAGGATGCCATGAAGGAATATCTTAAAAGCCTGGCGTCTAAGTATGATACGAAATACCGCGCAAAAGAATTTACAACTGCCAGGGGGGATACTGTGACTGTAGAGGGCGGAGACTATGGATGGCAGATCGATCAGGAAGCAGAGTATAAGCAGCTCGTTAAGGATATAAAACAGGCGAAGGTTGTGACCAGACAGCCGGAATGTTCCAGCAAAGCAGCTGCTTATGGTAATGCCGGTGTGGGAAATACTTATGCAGAAGTTGATCTTACGAACCAGCATATGTATTTTATTAAAGACGGAAAAGTTGTGCTTGAGAGTGATATTGTAACCGGCAACCCGAATAATGGCAACGCAACACCGCAGGGAATCTATACGGTGTCCTATAAGACAAGAAACGCAACGCTCAGAGGAACAAAGAAGGCGGATGGCACGTATTCTTACGAAACGCCGGTAAAATACTGGATGCCGTTCAACGGCGGAATCGGGTTTCACGATGCCACGTGGCAATCGTCATTTGGCGGAGACAGATATAAAACACATGGCTCACACGGCTGTGTTAACATGCCGGAAGAGAAGGCGGCTAAACTGTATGATCTGATCAGCGCGGGGATTCCGGTAGTATGTTATTATTAAAAAATATTGTTTTTTATAGAAGTATTATCTTCAGATAAGATAAGGAATATCAGTTATGTATGAGTTATTAAAGAAAGATGGTCTTGCCAGGAGAGGAAGGCTTCACACAGTACACGGGGTCATTGAGACCCCTGTATTTATGAATGTCGGGACTGCGGCTGCGATCAAAGGGGCGGTTGCAACGACAGATCTTAAAGAGATAGGGACACAGGTTGAATTATCTAATACTTATCATCTCCATGTGCGTCCGGGAGATGAAGTCGTAAAGAAGATGGGGGGACTTCATAAGTTCATGGTCTGGGACAAGCCTATTCTCACAGATTCAGGCGGCTTTCAGGTGTTTTCACTGGCGGGACTTCGAAGGATCAAAGAGGAAGGGGTCTATTTTCATTCCCATATCGATGGAAGAAAGATTTTCATGGGTCCGGAAGAAAGTATGCAGATACAGTCGAATCTGGCGTCAACGATCGCGATGGCATTCGATGAATGCCCGTCAAGCGTTGCGGACAGAGAATATATAGAAAAATCAGTAGATCGCACAACCAGATGGCTTGTCCGCTGCAAGAATGAGATGGCGCGTCTGAACCAGCTTCCGGATACTATCAATAAAAACCAGATGTTATTTGGAATCAATCAGGGCGGCGTCTATGAAGATATCCGTATCCGCCACGCAGAAGAGATATCAAAGCTTGATCTTGACGGTTATGCAGTCGGAGGCCTTGCGGTTGGTGAATCCCACGAAGAAATGTATCGGATTCTGGACGCGGTCGTGCCGCACCTGCCGGAAAGGAAGCCGACGTATCTTATGGGAGTGGGAACGCCGGAAAATATCCTCGAGGCGGTGGACCGGGGTGTTGATTTTTTCGATTGTGTATATCCAAGCAGAAACGGAAGGCACGGGCATGTGTATACCAATGAAGGAAAGCTTAATCTTTTTAATGCCAGATATGAGCTGGACGCAAGACCGATCGAGGAGGGATGCAGCTGCCCGGCATGCCGTCACTATTCCAGAGCCTATATCAGACACCTTCTGAAAGCAAAGGAAATGTTGGGGATGCGCCTTTGCGTGCTTCACAACCTGTACTATTATAATACTATGATGGCAGAGATCCGTCTGGCGATCGAGGAGGGAAGATACCGGGAATACAAGGAAAAGAAGATAAAGGGCATGAAAAAAGGTCAGCTTTAATCTATAAAAATTGTGTGAAATAGTAAAAAGCACTTGATGAAAAAAGCAATATTGTGTATGATAGCAATAGTGTTTAAAGTAGGAGGATTAGTTATGTTTAGTTTAGCGTCACAGAGTTCTGGAAGCTCCAGTTTGATTCCATTGATTTTAGTTTATGTAGTTATCTTCGGAGGTTTCTATTTCTTTTTCATGAGACCACAGAAAAAAGAGCAGAAGAGAGTTCAGTCCATGATCTCTTCTTTGGAAGTAGGAGATACGGTACTTACTACAAGCGGTTTTTATGGAGTTATCATTGATCTTACAGATGATGATGTTATCGTTGAGTTCGGAAGTAATAAGAACTGCCGGATCCCGATGCAGAAGACAGCTATTGCGCAGGTTGAGAAAGCATCTGAGTAGGTCGTGAGTCAGGTAAACAGGTATTTTTGGAGAGATTCCCGGCAGAGGGAGTCTTTCTTTTTAATATGCAAAAAAGGAGATGTGATATTTATGGGAACGCCACACAATGCAGCAGAGAAAGGACGGATTGCAAAGACGGTTTTGATGCCGGGAGATCCGCTTCGCGCAAAGTATATCGCAGAGAATTATCTTGAGAATCCGGTATGCTTTAATACAGTCCGCAATATGTTCGGATACACAGGAACATATAAGGGGAAAGAAGTTTCTGTAATGGGAAGCGGTATGGGAATTCCGTCCATCGGAATCTATAGCTATGAGTTATATAATTTTTATGACGTGGATAAGATTATCCGTATCGGTTCAGCCGGAGGAATACAGGATGATGTGAATGTGATGGATATTGTGATCGGAATGGGAGCCTGCACCAATTCCAACTATGCGGACCAGTATCAGATTCCGGGAACATTTGCACCGATCCCGGACTATGAGCTTTTGGAAAAAGCGGTGAATACAGCACGAGAGAAGGGCGCTAATGTAAAGGTTGGAAATATATTATCCTCCGATGTGTTTTATAATGACAGGGAAGATTTTAATGACAGGTGGAAACGGATGGGTATATTAGCAGTTGAGATGGAAGCGGCGGCGCTTTATATGAATGCTGCAAGAGCCGGGAAAAAAGCGCTCTGTATACTAACGATTTCTGACCATCTGTATAAAGAGGCTTCCCTGAGTGCGAAAGAGAGGGAGACCGGATTCCATCAGATGATGGAGATCGCACTTGAGACTGCCTGAGATGCGACAGAGTAAAATGTGAGGCTAGAAAATGCGGAAACAGAAAATGTAAGGCTGAAAAATGTAAAATTGGGAAATATGAGACTAAGAGAATTGGGGAAATGAAGAAGAATAAGAAAATTAGAATTAGTAATGAAGTGATTTATGTACTGGCAGTCCTTATACTTTCTTTTGCAACGGCTATGCTGGCAGCGGCAGATATGGGGATGTCGATGGTAGTGGCACCTGCGTATATCGTGAGTTTAAAGGTGCCGTTTCTGACCTTCGGGCAGGCGGAATATGTGGTGCAGGGGATATGGTTTGTCGGGTTTTGTGTGATAATGAAGAAGGTGAAACCCCTGTATTTCTTTGCATTTTTGTCCGGAGTGATCTATGGAGCGGTGCTGGATGTGTGGAGAATGCTGATTCCGCATTTTAATCCGGAATTGTATGCGCCGGGGACACTTGCTCTCTCTCTTCGGATCGTGTATTTTGTAATCGGTTTTTTGCTGAATTCTTTGGGGGTTGCGTTATATTTTAATACTTACTTTTACCCGCAGGTTTATGAATTTTTTGTAAAGGGGATCAGTAAGAAGTACGGGATTGAACTGTCGAAGTTCAAGATCGGATTCGATATGACATGCCTGGCTGTTGCGGTAGTTCTCTCTATGGTACTATTTCACAAAATCGTGGGGATCGGGATAGGAACAGTGATACTGGCATGCTGCAACGGACTTTTGATCGGATTTTACGGGAGATGGATGGAGCGCCATCTGGAAACCTATGCGGTATGGGAGAAGTTTTCGGAGAAATTTGATCTGCAGTAACAGAAGAATAATAGTGCCAAATTCAGGAAAATAAGGTGGCTAAGGAACGGGTTTTGTGAGAAAACCCGTTTTTTATGCGAATATCCATCAAGATTTTAGTAAATTAAAGTCTTGAAACCTACATTAAAATAGGATATGATAAAATGCATAGGTTTTTTAGCGAAGGAAGGAAGAAGAGAATGAATCTGAAAATTGGAGTTATTAAAGGGGATGGGATCGGTCCGGAGATTGTGACGGAAGCCGTGAAAGTTCTTAACAGAGTGGCGGAAGTCTACGGGCATACTTGTGAGTATACGCAGCTGCTGCTTGGAGGGGCGTCCATTGATGTGCACGGAGCGCCGCTCACAGATGAGACGATCGCACAGGCGAAGGAGTGTGAGGCTGTGCTTATGGGCTCTATCGGCGGCGATGCCAGGACTTCCCCGTGGTATAAACTGGAACCATCGAAGAGACCGGAGGCAGGACTTCTTAAGATCCGCAAATCGCTGAATTTATTTGCAAATTTAAGACCGGCGATACTTTATGATGAGTTGAAGGATGCGTGTCCTCTGAAGGAAGAGATCACAGAGGGCGGATTTGACTTGATGATCATGCGGGAGCTTACCGGAGGTCTTTATTTCGGAGAGAGAAAGACAGTAAAAGAGGATGGAATTCTGACTGCATATGATTCCCTTACATATAATGAAAATGAGATCCGAAGAATTGCAAAGCGCGGGTTTGACATCGCCATGAAGCGCAGAAAAAAGGTGACAAGCGTTGATAAGGCGAATGTACTTGATTCTTCAAGACTTTGGAGAAAAGTGGTAGAAGAAGTTGCGAAGGATTACCCGGAAGTAACCTTAGAACATATGCTGGTAGATAACTGTGCGATGCAGCTTGTGAAGGATCCGAAGCAGTTCGATGTTGTGCTTACAGAGAATATGTTCGGCGATATCCTCTCCGATGAGGCGAGCATGGTGACAGGTTCTATCGGAATGTTAGCAAGCGCAAGCCTGAATGAGACGAAGTTTGGTCTCTATGAGCCAAGCGGCGGTTCCGCACCGGACATTGCAGGAAAGGGCATCGCCAATCCGATCGCAACCATTCTCTCTGCGGCAATGATGCTCCGTTTCAGCTTTGACCTTGACAGGGAGGCGGACGCTATCGAGGCGGCAGTAGCGAAAGTACTGGCGGAAGGCTACAGAACGATTGATATTATGTCTGAGGGAAAGACACAGATCGGCACAGAGAAGATGGGCGATCTGATTACCAATCACATGGTAGTGTCAAGTAATCTATGAAAAACTGAACCAAAAGAAAAAGGCTCAGATG
>CAZNXL010000032.1:0-11854 GCA_964577075.1 uncultured Dorea sp.
CCCCATACTTTTCATCATTCAACCACTGTCCATTTTCAATGACACCATAATCAGGATCTTCCCCGATAAAGAACATAAAAGTACCGCAAATCCTTCCATCTTCCTCTATTACATAGCTTACAGACTCATCAATATCCTTTATTAACCACTCTGTAAGCGGCAAATGATCTCCCCACTGATTTGGATTGCCGTTTTTCTTCATCTGTTCTCTGGCATAAGCATAGATTCGTTCCATCTCTGCCAAGTCAGATATAGTCGATTTTCTTACAGTCATACTCTTTTTCTCTCCACCTTCTTCTATAAATATTGTACAATAATCACTTTCTCAGGCAATGCAACAGCAACTGATACCCCGCTTTAAATCTGCAATTTTCAACGCCCCTCATATCTCCAATTCCGACCAGGTCAGCACCTTGAGAATATAATATCTCTTTAAGTTCTTTTGTTAAGTCCATTATATAGACTCCTCCAAATAAACTTTGATATTATCTAAAGATTTTCTGCTCAATAGTTCATATGCCTGATATGTCATACCTGAGGAAGCTCCCATACAGATTACATTTTCCCTGTTTCGTATCTCTTCTTTCATATCTCCCAGAGATTCCGTCATATCACAGCAGAAAATATTGCCCGGCTGTCTGATCCACTCCTCCAAAGCGTCCATATCTGCTGCCGGTCCAATCGATGTATTAAACATGATCTTTCCGTTTCCGAGCAGCTGAAACTCCTCTTCATGAAGCAGGATCGTATTTTTGTTCAGGCAGGTAAACACAACCTCACTGCTTTCAAGAAGCTCCGGGAGAGGTTTGTAATGGATTCCCTGTGCTTCCCTTTCCGGTTTTACACTTCTTGCGAAATAAGAGACATGAGCCCCGAAGAAATGTAATGCATCCGCGATCAGACCTCCGGAATCCCCGATTCCGATCATTCCTGCCTTTAATCCGGTAATCTCATGTGATTTTTCTCCCCGCAGTGGATAATCATAACCATGAAGGATCCGGATCAACTGATACACGACATACTCTGCAACGCCCCTGTCGCCGTAATTTCTGACGCCTTTTACAGTAATATTCTTTGTGCGTGCAAACGCGATATCCACATTCGCACTTTCTTCAGAATATAAACTGCATATCATACCTACATATTTCAAATCCGGAGCTTTCTCAAGCACTTCTCTGTCAAGTATCGTTGTAAAACCTACAAGAACAGCGTCGGCATCCTGAATCCTTTTAACAATTTCAGCATTGTCTTTTGGCTGTTCTTCATAAAAGACAGTTTCATCAGCATACTCTTTTAACTCTTCTCTCGCCCAGCCTACAAGATTGACCGGTGCAACTGCCACAAGCTTGTTAAACTTCTTCATAATTCCTCCTGTCCGGACACAAATGGCATTATCTACCCCTGTGCTTCTCTTGTTTCTTTTGCTGCTTCTTAAAAAACTTAAATTCTTTGTCATCGGCTCACATCCTGAATCCGTTACGATGATGGTATCCGAATGTCTCGTACCTCCTATATCACCCGCATAACTCAGAACAGGAGTCTCACGTGTTGTCAGATCAATTCCATGACCGGAGCAGTGAATAACATAAGAATCAAGTTTTCAATCTTTAAGTACAGTAATTTCAACCACCTATCCTCTGCACATTTTGCGAATCTCATCCTCGCATCCTGTAAGCGATCCCTGCACCATCTGAGGTTTGCCTCCGCCTCTGCCCATAAACGCTTCATTTATCCTCTTACACAGCGGGCGCACATCTTCTGTCTGGCTTCCGATCACATACCGGTATCCTTCTTCATCTGTCCCAGAAAATACAGCGCACACCCTGGCTCCGCGGCTAAGAAGCCGATTCATAAGCTCTCTCGGCTCATTTCCGGAAATCTCCCTGTCGAATACCGTAACGATATCCTCTGTCACATCAATCTCCTGCGCCTTATATGCAAGGAGCCTCTGTGAGAGAGATGCAATCTTCCCTTTCAAAGATGCCTGCTCTGCTTTCATATGCTCTACTGCTTTGGAAATCTCCGGTTCTTTTGCACACAGGGCCGCAGAGATCGCCCTGGAATTTTCACCCTTCCAGTCATAGTCCCTAAGCGCCCGATAACCGCAGAGCATGGTGACTCTCTCTCCACCTTTATAATTTGCCATATTTACAAGCTTAATAAGACCAATCTCCCCCGTTTTCTTCACATGAGGCGCACAACATGCGCAGACATCATAACCTGGAACTGTCACGATCCTCACTTGTCCTTCTATCTCAATCTTGCTGCGATAATCAAGCTTTTTAAGCTCCTCTCCGGACGGGTATGATACGAGGATGTCTATATTTTCAAAAACTGCCCTGTTCGCTTTTAACTCGATTTCTTTTAACTGCTCCTTTGTAATCGGGCCGTCAAAATCCATCGTACAAGAATCGCTTCCCAAGTGAAATCCCACATTATGATAACCGAACCTCTTATGGACGATCCCGGATATAATATGTTCTCCGGAATGCTGCTGCATTTTTTCAAACCGTTCCTCCCACCGGATACTTCCATGAACCTTCTTTCCTTCTTCAAGGGCCTGCGCCGTAACATGATACACAATATCATCCTTTTCCCTCACATCAAGCACCTGCACGTCATCCAACATTCCTGTGTCTGCATACTGCCCGCCTCCTTCCGGGAAAAAAGCGGTCCTGTCAAGAACTACCATGAACTCCTCTCCAACCGGCTGGCAGGAGATAACAGTAGCGTGAAACTCTTTTAAATGACTGTCCTCATAGAATAATTTTTCTGTTCGCTCCATTTCCTGCACACCTCTTTAATACTCTGTCTTTTTATATCCTCTTTTTTACATTCTCTCCGGCGCTTCAAATCCAAGTACGTCGATGCAAGACTCCAGTACCTCTTTTACAAGGATCAAAAGTGCAATATAACTCTTCTTCTTTGTCTCATTCTCTTCTGTTAAGATCTTTGTCTCATGATAAAAGCGGTTAAATGCATTTGCAAGTTCATAAATATAAGCACATATTTTATGCGGGGCAAGATCTTCATATGCAGTTTCCATCACGTCATTGTACTTCACAGTCTCCAGCATCAATACTTTTTCACTGTCATCTCCCGCCTCTGAGACTTTAAGATCTTCCAGATTATTTCCTTCTGCCTGATACTTGTTAAGGATAGACTTAATACGTACAATAGTATATAAAATATATGGACCCGTATTTCCTTCAAAAGAGGTAAATCGATCTACATCAAATACGTAATCTTTGGACGCCTGATTAGAAAGATCTCCGTACTTGATCGCGGCCATGCCGACGATCTTTGCTGTAGTCTCCGCCTCTGACTGCTCTACTGTACGGTTGTCTGTGATCTTTTTATACATCTCTTCTTCAATCCCGGCAATCAGATCTTCCAGACGCATAACCCCGCCTTCTCTTGTCTTAAAAGGCTTTCCGTCCTTCCCATTCATCGTACCGAATCCCAGAAATTTAAGTGTTGTCTCATCCGGTATGATCCCCGTCTTTTTCGCTGCGCGAAATACCTGTACAAAGTGGAGCTCCTGACGTTTATCTGCCAGATAGATTACCTTGTCAGGCTTGTAATCTCTCTGACGCTGCACCAGTGTTGCGAGATCAGTAGTCCCATAAAGGGATGCTCCGTCTGATTTCTGGATCATGCACGGCGGTATCTCCTTTGTATCACTTTCTTCCTGTACATCGATCACGAGCGCACCCTGATCAATATGTGCAAATCCGTCTGCCTTAAGTTTCTCTATCATATCCGGAATAAACTCCTGCGCATCGGATTCGCCTTTCCAAAGGTCAAATTCCACATTCAGATTCTCATAATTCTTCTTAAGGTCTGTCAAGGATACGTTCATAATGTGATTCCAGACTGCAGTGTACCCCTTGTGCCCGTTCTGGAGCAAATATGTCGCATGAAGCGCTTCCTCCCTGTACGCTTCATCCTCTTTCGCCTTCGCGCTGGCAGTCGGATAGATTTCTTCCAACTCCTCAATAGTAAATGGCGCTTTCTGCGGATATTCTCCTTCAAATGCTTCGTCAAAATAAGGAAGCTTTGGCTGACGGCTCTTAAGTTCCGTAATAATAAGCCCCATCTGATATCCCCAGTCTCCGAGATGAATGTCGCCCAATACGCGATGTCCCATCTTCCTCGCGATCCTCTTCACGCTTTCACCGATGATCGCAGAGCGAAGATGTCCTACGTGAAGCGGCTTTGCCACATTCGGCCCGCCATAATCTACAATGATCATCTCCGGTTCTTCAACCGGATCGATCCCTGTTCCTTTATCCTCTTTCATTCGATTCAGATATGAAGCAACTTCCTTCGCGCTCAGTTTTATATTAATAAATCCCGGTTTTACGACCTCAATTTCGCCAATATATTTTTTCTCTGTCAGATGTGAAAGCACGTCCTCAGCAATTATAAAAGGCGCCTTATGATATACCTTTGCTCCTGCCATAGCTCCATTACACTGATATTCGCAGAGATCCGGACGATTAGAAATCGTAACCTTAGCATAAGATTTTTCATATCCTGCCTTTTCAAATGCCACGCCAAGCTCATCTTCGATCAAATTGATTATCTTTTTCATGGATTATCCTCCTGGTTCTTCATTTACATTCTAGTATTTTAGCACAAGAAAAACTATGCAACAACCTTCGTACTATATTTTCCCAAAACATTTTTTCAAAGTTTCAAAGTTTTTTTTCAAATTGTCCGCGCTATTATTGTCAAATGCTCTGCCGCATGGTATAATATAGAAATAATTATAGTAATAATTACTATTATTAAATATTGTAGTAGAAGGGAGAAAATCTATGAATAAAAATGTATTTCGCAACTTATCCTACGGAGTTTATATCGTATCTACCTTAGACGGAGGCAGAAATACCGGCTGTGTCGCCAATAGTATTATGCAGATAACCTCTTCACCGGCCACGATTGCCGTCAGTATGAACCATGACAACTACACCAACTCCTGTATACAAAACAACGGGAAATTCGCTGTTTCCATACTATCCGAGGCCTCCGGCCCTGCCCTGATCGGACGATTTGGATTTCAGTCTGGCAAAGACACTGATAAATTCGATGGCATAGACTTCAGTGTGAAAGAAGGACTTCCCATTGTAAATGACTCTTGCGGATATATTGTTTGCAAAGTCATCGACAAAATGGAAACATCTTCACATACTGTTTTTTTGGGAGAAGTCATCGCCGGTGACACCATTGGCAACATACCGGCTATGACTTACGCATACTACCATAACGTGATCAAGGGAAAAAGCCCGAAAAATGCGCCTACCTATCTTGCCGAGGAAGAGACATCTCAAAAGAAGAATGCTGCCGAAGACGAAGCTGCTCCAAAATGGACATGCCAGATCTGCGGATACGTATATGACGGTGACATTCCATTTGAAGAACTTCCTGACACTTACGTATGCCCGATATGCAAACAAGGTAAGGACAAATTTCAACTAAAAGATTGAAAGTAAGCCTGCCCCGAAAGGAGGAGACACACAGATGAAGCTTGGTTCCCATGTAGGAATGAGCGGAAAAGACATGATGCTTGGCTCCGCCAAAGAGGCCGTGTCTTACGGCGCCAATACCTTTATGTTCTACACAGGCGCACCGCAAAATACACGGCGAAAAGATATTGAACAGTTGAATATAGACGCTGCATGGTCTTATATGACCGAGCACGGTATTGATGAGGTTGTTGTACACGCTCCATACATTATTAATCTTGCAAATACTGTAAAACCAGAAACCTACGAGCTGGCAGTTAATTTTCTGCGCACAGAGATTGAGCGTACAGAAGCGTGCAACAGCAAAGTTCTGATCCTTCATCCCGGCTCCCATGTCGGCGAGGGTGTCGAGATCGGGATCAGCCAGATCATTAAGGGACTCAATGAAGTGCTGACAAAGAATACGAACCTGTACATCGCCCTTGAGACGATGGCGGGAAAAGGCTCTGAACTCGGCCGTTCCTTCGAGGAACTGGCACAAATCTATGACGGTGTTACTTATAACGATAAGCTCCGCGTCTGCTTTGACACCTGTCATACCCATGACAGCGGCTATGATATCATCCATGATTTTGACGGAGTAATCGAGACCTTTGACAAACTCATCGGGAAAGACCAGATTGCCGTCTTCCACATTAATGACAGCAAAAATGTATGCGGCGCCGCAAAGGATCGTCATGCGAACTTAGGTTTCGGTGAGATTGGCTTCGATGCGCTCTCATATATCGTACATCACACGGATTTTGAGGCGGTTCCCAAGATACTGGAAACACCTTATCTTGCTTCTCCGGCAATTGCAAAAAAATCTTATGCGCCGTATAGACGAGAGATCGAGATGCTGAGAAACCAGCGGTTTGATCCAAAGATTCAGGAAAAGATCATTGCAGATAATGAAAGTTAGGAGGGGCTGGCATTTGCCAGTTCCCTTTAAAGAGATGAACCACATGCCATGGAATCTGGATAATAACCGACTACCTTTCAAGACGGGCCGGCGGACGCTTTATGAATGGGAAATTTACATTTTCTCCATTTGAAGGAGCGCCTCTTTTTTTTTGATTCCGGCTGCGTATCCCGTCAGGCTCCCATCAGAACCTACGACTCTGTGGCAGGGAATGATAATAGAGATAGGGTTATGTCCTGTCGCTCCTCCTACTGCCTGCGCCGACATGGAGGGGATGCCTCGTTTTTCAGCCATCCTTTTTGCAATCTGGCTGTATGTGATCGTCTCGCCATATGGGATCGTCATCAGTATCTCCCATACTTCCTTTTGAAACTCGCTTCCCTTTGGCGCCAGCGGCAAGCACATCTTTGGGCGTTCTCCTCTGAAATAACTATCCAGCCACCGTGCTGCCTTTTCAAAGACGGCAAGCTCCTTTTCGCCTGTTTCCTCTTCCAAAGTTCTCCCAAAATATTTCTGTCCTTCTATCCAAAGCCCTGTAAGATTTTCCCCGTCGCTGGACAGTGTAAGTATCCCGATAGGAGAAACATATTTTTTAACATATTCCATCGTCTTTGGCCTCCCAAAATTTTTCTATCTGTTCAGACACATTCTTAACATGACAGATTCCATAATTTTCCCATTCCCTTGGAAATACTTCTCTATAACGGCTATCTGTAAATCTGTCATCTAAAAGAAGAATCACTCCGCGGTCCTTATCTGTCCGGATGACGCGCCCTGCTGACTGGAGAACCTTATTCATCCCCGGATATAGATACGCATAATCAAATCCCCGGAATCCATTTGCATCAAAATAACTTTTTAAAAGTTCTCTCTCTCTGCATACCTGAGGAAGACCGGTTCCTACGATGATCGCGCCGATCAATTTATCCTGAGCCAGATCGATCCCTTCTGAAAAGATTCCGCCCATAACGCAAAAACCTACCAGGCTATTCGCCCGTTCCTCTTCAAAATTCTCAAGAAATATCTCACGCGCTTCCTCCGACATATACTGGGACTGCATAACATAATCAACGGAATCTCCTCCGCCCTCATAATCCAGAATTTTTAAAAATTCATCATATACCTCTTCCATAAACCGGTAGGATGGAAAAAAAGCAATATAATTTCCCGTTTTAGATTTTGCCGTCTCTATAAGATATCTTGCATACCGGCGGTAAGTATCTTCTCCGCGTCTTGTATACTTCGTACTTACATCAGTTCCTAAAAGCAGCAGACGCTTTTTCGTGTCAAAAGGCGATTCCGCATAAATCGCATAGTCATCCTTGCGGGCGCTCAAAAGCTTTTTATAGTAATGAATCGGCAGTAAAGTGGCTGAAAAGTACACTGTGCTATTTCCCTTGTCCAAAAACTCCTGAAGATTTTTGGCGGGATTTACACAGAATAAGCGCACCTTAAATCTTCCGCTATTTTCAATTTCCGAATAAATCATATAGTTTTCGTCGACTTTCTCATAAATGTTTAGAAACATCCGTACGTTGAAGTAAATGTCCAGCAGTTCTTCCCGAACTTCTTCATCCAACGCGCCGTTTTGCCTGTTTTCTTCCTGAAAACGTTCAAACTCCGCCATCAGGTTCACCAGCTTAAGATAGACATGTGACACACTATTTAAGACCTGATACCCATCACACTCCCGTTTTAATGCAAGCATCTGCTTATTACATTCATCTGACCTTTTTGCCAGCTTAGCATCTGTGCCCTTCACCAGATTCTTTACCTTTAAAAAATCCTCTTTATAAATGCTGGCGCTGTACATCTCTCTTCCTCGTTCCACCAGATTGTGCGCTTCATCGATCAAAAATAAATATTCCCCGCAATTTCCCTCCCCGAAAAAACTTCGAAGATGCGCATTCGGATCAAACACATAGTTATAATCACAGATAAGAGCATCTACCCAGTTAGCCACATCAAGACTCATCTCATAAGGACAGACCCTCCATTTCTTCGCCTGTTCTTCTATAATCTCACGGTTCATCTCATCGGACGTAGTGAGGAGCTCATACACAGCATCATTCACTCTGTCGTAATGTCCTTTTGCATAAGGGCATTCCTCCGGATTGCAATTCGTCTTCCCGCAAAAACATATCTTTTCCTTTGCAGTCAGGATAAGCACCTTCATCCGAAGCGCCTGCTCCTTTAATATATCAAATGCCTGCCATGCAACTGTTCTTGTAGTTGTCCTGGCTGTCAGATAAAAAATCTTATCGCCCAATCCTTCGCCCACTGCCTTCACTGCGGGAAAAACCGTCGATATCGTCTTCCCCACTCCGGTAGGTGCCTGGATAAATAGCCTCTTTTTCCGAAGAATCGTTTTATATACAGAAGCGACCAGATCTTTTTGTCCCTCCCTGTACGGAAATGGAAATTCTATTTTTTTAATAGAAGCGTCTCTCTTTTCTTTCCACCGAATCTGATACCGCGCCCATTTTTCATATTTTTCGATAAGCTCCCAAAACCATCGATCCAGTTCTTCATAGAGATGAAACGATTGAAAACGCTTTATCTCCTCTGTTTCCATGTTACAGTATGTCATCTGCACACTGATCTTTTCAAGCTTATGCTGGCTGGCATAAATATACGCATAACACTTTGCCTGCGCAAGATGGACCAGGACCGGTTCCTTTATAGTATCAAGCTCCTTCATGATCCCTTTGATCTCATCAATCACAACTCCAGCCGGAGTCTCGATGATGCCATCTGCGCGGCCTTCGATCAGGATCGTAAAGTCCTCACACTCCACTTCATACTTAAGGCCGACTTCTGCATGGTAATCCGCTCCCATCGTCTTCTGGATCTTACGATGGATCTTCCCTCCAAGGAGCATCGCATCCTTATCTGTGCCTGCCGTTCGATTATCTATATCACCGCTGCGCATAATAAATTCCACAAGATTACGCACAGAAATTTTAACCTGAGCCTGTTCCATCTATATCGCACCTATTCCTTTTCACTGCTAAGAAATATGATAAATATCGAAACAGATTCTGTCAATACAATTACGTGAACTCCACCATATTCGCGCGATACCAAAGCGGCAGATGTCCTCTTTGGCATACGGGATTTTCCCTCTCCGTGATCGCTATCGTCTTGCAAAAGCTTCTCCAAAGTCTCTCATATTCCCGTTCTTTTTCAGAATACTTTTCGAAATCATACTCCCTTGAGCAATCCTCCTGTACAAGTATCCATCTTTTTCCGGCTTCGTGGATAACAAACATATGATGTGTCTTATCATGGATCATCCAATTTTCCAGCGGAAAACGATCTGCAAAATGTGGCGCGATACAGGTAAGTACTTGATTTTTCGGTGTAATACGGGCATAGAGTACGCCATTTTCCAGCTCCCTGAACCGGAGAAACTCCAACTGTAAATGCGCTTCATTCGTCACTGTCCGGTCGAGCTCGAAAACCTTTTCAACCTTCGGGTGACTCAGATGCTCCATAATCCTTGTGCTGTCAGGCAGACTTTTAGCCGCCAGCATTGTCCCAAGAACTGCATCCCCCTTTTTCGGATCTTCAGAGAGAAGTGCATAGTAAAGAATTTGAGAAACCTGTATACCAAGATGCTTCTTTATCATATTCTCAACTGCAATCGCCTTATGTTCTGTCTCCTCTACTTCCACATAATCACAAAACAACTCCTGCTCTAAAAATCCCCGGATCGCAATCCCGCATTCTTCTTCCGGTTTTCTCGACTTCCATGCATCATAAATGGCAGAATACATACCAATGATCGTATCTGTACACACATAAATCTCCTTCATAATTTCCCCACGCCTGATTTTCTGTAACGGTTTTAACCTGTTTCTCTGTTTCTCTGTTTTCTGTTTTTCTGTTTTGTTGTCCCGGCTGTACAGCTCTTTTATACTACTTAACCTGCATTACCTGATCCGCATCAAATCTCACATCATCGAATAAAGACAACTGCTGATATCCCATATTGACTATCTCCTTCGGAAGTTTCTCCCCGGCATCCAAAAGATTCCGCGTAATATAGTCCTCCTCCATCTTTGTAGGATACATTGTCTTCCCGTTACAGGTAATAAAATAAAGTGCACGTTTTAAGACCACCCCGATCTTTTTTAAATCCGGAAAATCTAAATTTCCCAATCTTCTCGCCTTAACGATTCTTCCCGCTGATTTGTAACCAATTCCCGGAACCCGAAGGAGCATCTTATAATCCGCCCTGTTAATTTCTACCGGAAACTGCTCCAGATGTTTCAAAGCCCAGTTACACTTCGGATCAAATAATACATTAAAATTAGGATCCTCCTCTGACAATAATTCTTCTGCGTGAAAATGATAAAACCGGAGGAGCCAGTCTGCCTGATACAACCTGTGTTCTCTAAGAAGCGGCGGTCCCCCGTCTGTTCGTGCCGGGAGGCTTTTATCTTCATTGACATGAACGAATGCGGAGAAAAATACTCTCTTTAGTTCAAACTTCTGATACAGAGATTCTGTCACCTGCATGATTTGATAATCTGTCTCAGGAGTTGCCCCTATGATCATCTGGGTACTCTGCCCTGCCGGTACAAACCTCGGAGCGTTGCGGTAAGCAATGATCTCCTGCTTATTCTCCGTCATGCGGTTCTGCACAAGGCGCATAGGCATAAGGATATTCTTTCGCGTCTTATGTGGGGCAAGCATCTTAAGCCCCTCTGCGGTAGGAAGTTCAAGATTCACACTCATGCGGTCTGCCAAAAGTCCAATTCCTGAGATCAACTCCTGACTCGCGCCGGGAATTACTTTTACATGGATATAGCCTTGAAAATTGCACTCATTCCTTAACTTATGTAACGCCGCATAAAGAAGCTCCATCGTGTAATCCGGACTCTTTAATACCCCGGAACTCAAAAACAAGCCTTCGATATAATTTCTCCTGTAAAATTCCATGACCAGTGTACAGATCTCATCCGGCGTAAAGGATGTTCTTATCACATCATTACTCCGCCGGTTAATACAATATTTACAATCGTAAATGCACTCATTCGTGAACAGTATCTTTAATAAAGAAATGCATCTCCCGTCAGCCGAAAAGCTGTGACAGATCCCCGCCGCCTTACAGTTCCCCATGCCGGTGCCATCATTTTTCCTGTCCACACCGCTGGAAGTACAGGCGACATCATACTTCGCTGCATCAGTCAGGATATTCAGTTTTTCATATACAGACAGCGTCTCCTGAATTCTCATAGTATCCCCCGCTCAAAAGACACCTTTCGGATGTCTTTTCCTAATATGCTCCTTAATTTAAAAAGAACGCTTGTTCGATAAATCAATTATACAAACAAACGTTCTGCATGTCAACTGTATTTTAAACTTAAATATAGCTTCGTAAGATAAAATATTACGTTTTCATTTTTTTTCAATG
>CAZNXL010000033.1:0-3213 GCA_964577075.1 uncultured Dorea sp.
GACATTCCCTTTGTCATCATACTCCTGCTTCGTGACAACCGTGTCCTCTCCGATAAGGTAATCACTGCCCTGTATAGATGGATTCATAATGGATGCGGTCTGCATTCCCTTTGCGTCATAGAGGGTAAGGGTAACTCTGCCGTCCGCCTTCTGCGCGCTGGTCCCGTTGCTGTACGCTGCGACCTGGTTGCCGCTCTCATCGTAGGTGTAATCCGTATAGAGCCCGTTCGCTTTCTCCTTAATGAGCTTTCCTGCATTATCATAGTATTTTTCAGAGGAAGTGCTTCCGTCCGGATAGCTTTCCTTCTCGATGTAGGCATTCTGTACGGTGCGTTCGCTCCGCCCGTCATGAACCTTGACATCTCCGTAGGAATATGCGGTTTTATAAGTGATGGAATCTCCTTTTGTTACCTTCTTCTCTGTCACTCTGTTGATGGAATCGTAGGCATACTCTGTGGTAATCCCGGCGGTATCTGTCTCCTTTACTACCGTGCCGTTATCATCATACTCCGAGGTGCTTGTCTGCGTCTTTCCGTTCAAGGTAGTGGCGGTCTTCACTGTACGCCCAAGATAATCGTAGGTGTACTCTGTCACCTCTCCGGTTGTCTCGTCCGTAGTCTTAAGGGCGCGCCCCATCGCATCATAAGTATTCTTTTCTTCTGTAATGACATCCCCGGTTGTCTCTGTCTCGTGGATGACGTTGCCGTCCTCATCATACTCATACACTGATTTTGACACTTCCATGTCATCCTCGGTCTCTATCTCCTCGATGAGATTGCCGTCTTCATCATAGGTACTGACTGTAATTACCGGATTCTTTGGATCAGAGGTATCCACTTCTTTGAGAATATTCCCGTCCGCATCGTAAGTTGTGGTTTCCTTACTGAGCGCCGTACCGTTAAGCTCGGAGTTTACTGCCTTTGGAGAATCCTGTGTCCACTCGCTGGTGGTATCGTAGCTGTAGGTAGTTACCGTGCCGTCCTCTGCCTTCTCGCTCTTAACATTCTCATCCTCGTTGTAAGTTGTCTCTGATACTTTCTCTTCTGTCTTAAATTCTACCTTGCCGCCGGTGATTACTTCATAGCCGATCTTACTCTTCGTCTTTGTCACGAGATACGGGTTCTTGTCATAGCCATATTCATAAGAAGTTACCTTACCTTCGGCGTCTGTCCGTTTCAGCGTCTTTCCTGTACTTCCTTCATACTGTGTGCTGGTCGTATAGATCGCTGTGCCGGATTCATTCTTTTTTGTTACGGATGTCTGATCTGTCTGGAAGTTCAGCTCATAGCTCTCTTTGTTCGGATAAGTGACTCTATCTGCCTTATCTCCCTGATAGCTTACCTTATATTCCTGCGCCTTGCCGTCTGTGATGGACGTAAGCTTGTCTTCTGTATATCCGTATTGGAAAGATACTTTGCTCTTACCGTCTTCTGAGACATGAGATGCCTGTGTAAGATTATGATTATCATAAGTATACTCTAATTCGGTCTTATCCGGAAGGGATACTTTCGTTAACAATCCGCTCTCAGGGTCATAGGTGAATGTGATCTTTTTTCCCACACGATTCTGTACACATTCTAATCTTCCATCTGCCGAATAATCATACAGTAAAAATGTCTGATTCGGTTCCACAACCGCTACAAGCTGTCCACCTTTGTTGAAGCGATACAATGTGCCGTCCTTTGTCTTAATCGTATAGGTATGAGTACGGGAAACAGTCGTATCTACGATTTCTATTGTTGTTCCTCCCCCTCCTTGCAGAGTCCAATCTCCATCACCGCCAGAGCCGCCCCCACTATCGGGATTTTGAATTACTTTTTCCTCTTTGACAACATATTCTGCGCTTCCTATATCCTTACTGCTTAATCCTGAACCCGTACCTGACGCTCCTTCAGAACCTACGCTTAATGTACGCATAGCCGGAGCCGCAACCGTCTCCTCCGACTGCAGGGTATAATCCTTCGTCTCCTTGCAGACATAAGCGTTATCCTTCTTTTCAAAGGTATAGACACTTCCGTCACTGTCGAGGAAATACATCTTCCCGGATGCATCCGTAAGGAGCTCTTTATGAAGAGAATCTGTCCATCCCTTCCCCAGCATCCCCTCAAGGCTCATCTGGCTGTTATAATATCTTGTTACGTCAAAAGACAGTTGATTTGTCGGGAGTGTTACATCCTCCTGACTGTAAGAGAGATTGCCGCTGCTGTTCTCGATGCTTCCGCTGCCTGCCGGGGTACTGAATGTATAATATCCGAGATACTCTTTATTCCCGGTCTTTTTCTGAAGCTTGTCCGGGTTGGTGCCGTCCATGGACAGCACTCCTTCAATCAATGTCTGGTTCTCAATATCTCCGGCGGTGTTTGCCCGTACTGCTTCTGCTTTATAGTAATATTTTTTATCCGATACGCTCTCGATATCTACCCAGTAGCCTTTAATCACCTTTTTGCACACCATGTTCTCCTCACTTGGTGTGAAGTCCTCATTCTCTCCCCGATAGATGCGGTAATACACGCTGTCGTCAAGCTTATTCTCCGTCTGCCAGAAGATGATATTTTTGCCGTATTCATTCCGTATCTTCAGGCTTCCGTCCTTGGGAAGATACCCCTCGAATCCCAGTCCATAGCGGTACAGGTTGTATTTGAGTGCGTAGGATCTCTCATTTCCCGCCTTATCTACCGCCCTCACGGTAATGGTATGCTCTCCGTTGCCCGTTAGCTTCCCCTCCGGGATGGTATAGCTTCCGGAGGCTGCTGTTCCCATCGCCAGATAACTTCCGTTATCGATCTTATACTCCATCTGCTTAAAGTAGGTATCTGACGCGCCGCTCCACGTAATCGTCGGCGTGGTACTGTCAGACGGCGCTTCCGCTGAGCTTGCCGGAGTGATCTGCGGCTGGTCAAGAGCCGGCGGCGTTCCATCGATGTAAAAGACTGCTCCTCTCTCTCCTCCGGCAAGTCCTCCGTTATCTACTCCCCGGACTGCCAGCTTATAGATGCCTTCTCCCCAGCCGGAGCTTGCGGCTACCGCAGCAGTCCCGCTTCCTGCCGTGCCAAGCTTAGTGCTTGCCGAATAGTTAATGACTGCGCCGCTCTCCGTTCCCGCCGCATTGCATCTGGCAAGCCGGTACTGCACATATGCCAGTGATTTTGAACTGATCCCGGACCACGTCGACTTAAGCTGGGTTCCTTTCTTCAAAAACTGCGGTGTTACTGT
>CAZNXL010000033.1:3223-9249 GCA_964577075.1 uncultured Dorea sp.
CTGTCAGTCCGGTCGGTGCGGTCGGTTTGTTATAATATACGACAGACAGCTTCGGTCGCAATGAGCTTGTACTGTGTCTGGAACCTACGAACTCACAGTACTTTCCTGTCTCTGTCGCCCCCTTTAACATAATTCCGTAATTCTTAATCGAACTATTCGCAATTCCTCTGGCAAATGTTGTCAGATTGAGGCTTCGTGCTGTCTTATATTTTCCCGTAGATTTCACGCTGCTGTAGAGAGTATCGTAGCCGGGGCGGTTGTTCCATGTCAGCTTGCCGCATGTCCAGCTTTCCTTCACCCGGTATGCCTGTACGGTCTGCCCGCTGTTACTGTTCGCTGTCTCATAGAGCTTTAATACCGCACTGTCTACATAATATCCCTTGATCTTCGTAGTCAGATCTACGAACTTCATATAGGTTCGGTAGATCCCCTTAGAGCCCTTTCCTGCATTGATGACTACTACGCCGCTGTCGTAGAAGTTCGTCCCTTTGTACTTGGAGCCGCTTAAGATATAGGCATCTCCGATGTCTGACTTTCCGCTCCAGGAAGCGCTCGGATCTATGGTAACCGGATACTTGCGCTCAGGGCTGTCAAGATACTCCTTATCTGCCGTTATGGTAACATGATACAGCCCTTCCTCTGCCTCATCCTTCACAATCTCACTGGTCAGCGCCTCGCTGTATGCCTCTCCAGTCGCATCATTCATATTCGGCGGAAGGATATTGCCTGCAATATCTTCGGTCTTACTGTCGTACAGCGTGATCCCTTCATCTAACTGATTCTTTCTGGCGAACATTCCGCTAAGCCGCAGATCATAGGTGAAGGTATTACTTTCCGGATGCTCCTTTAGCACAATCTCTTCTTTGACTCCCGATGGCGTAGAGGTATACTCATAAGAGGCAGAACTTTCCCCGGAATCATAGACTGCTTTTAACGGTACTTCCTGTGTCTCTTCATATCCGTTCGTATACTCTTCCTTCTCGATCTGCGCACTCTTAAGGTTCTCTGTAGGATTCATAGAGATCTCATAGTCCTCGTGTTCCATAAGGATCGGCGTATCCTCTGTCAAGTTCTCCGGAAAATACTGCTTCTTATCGCCCTCGGCATTCTCGTAGAGATAGCCGTCAAGGTCTCTGTTATTCTCCGTCTTTTCTTCACTGATTTTCGTAAGAGACGGATCATAATCCACAAGATCCCCTTTTTCGTCCTTATAACGCACCGCCTCCTGATAGAAGACTGTCATCTTCTTATTCTTACTAACGTCAAACGTGGTGGATGTCTCTGTGTTCTCTTCTAATCTGGCATCCTCTTCTGATACTTCATAGGAATCAGCAGGAGCTCCCTGCGGCTCTTCTTCATCGGCCGGCTCGCTTGTTTCAGGTTTTTCCTGCACTTCCTGTGCATTCACGACACACCCCTCATAAGGAATGGATGTGACGGAAAATGCGATTACCAGTATCATTGCAACGATCTGTTTCCAATTCTTTTTTCTCTTGTTCATAATTTTCCCCTCTTTTTTCTTATCAGTAAGCTTTTGTATTACTGAAATGTACGGATGACTCTGATTTACCATTCTTATAACAGGTGATTCTCGCTTTTACTCTGTATGTGCCTTTGGATACGCTTTTACTTTTCTTTAAAGAATAATAATAGCTTTTTTTACTTCCTGACCATGTCGCTATCGTAGAATAAGAACCACTGGAAGACTTTTTCTGTAAATACATGGTAATGGCAATCTTTGTAATTCCTCCCGGTTCACCTTTTACTTTAACAGAAGAAGTCGCTGTCCCTGATGAAATGCTAAGTGATACCGTCTTTTGCCCGTCAATAGACATTGGTATTACACTGTCCTCATCCCCTGTCGCTGCATATCCTGTTACAGACAACATCATTGACATACACAGGCTTAAAATCACTGCCGTAATCATAGTTAATAAATTTTTCTTTTGATAGCTCATTTTTCACTACCTCCCTTTCCTTATTTGTCTCTATACTCTATAACGAAAGGAAAGTCCGATTTGTGACATAAATAAGCAAATTTTTTTAAAAAATTTTTAAATTTTTTATATTTTCAAATTTTATTAAAAAATGAAGGGAGGCAACGACCTTAGTAAGTCATTGTCTCCCTTCATCTAAACCATCTTTTTTGACAGCCCCGCAATATTTTATTCTTGTTTTTTATTTTTTGTCATACTCCATGCCGCACGGACATCATTTACCATCAAAATAAATAAAACTGTTGAAACCACAGCTAATACAGAATATATATCAGAAGATATTCCACCGCCTCGCTTCCAAAAACCAATGATGATTAATTGAATCATAACCAAAATCAACATTATGATTCTTCTCAACAAAATTTTATCATTGCTCATAGTATTTCTTATTCCTCCAGTCTTAAGTCTAATCTGAATTACTGTATCTTCAGTGATTCACACACTTTTATTAGTTCTTCCTTTGTTATGCTATTCGTCATTACCAGATACAATGTATCGTCCGACTTCCATCGAATGTGTATTCTTCCGTCGTCTTTATAGCTTACTTTTGCCTGATATCCTAGTATTTCTGTTTCTTCCTCGCGAATATATTCGTTATCATCCGACACACTCATTCCATCCTGTATCTGCTCCTGGGAGATAGCAAAACCTGCTCCCTCTTTATTTTCATAGCTTAAGAATAAGGACGTATCATCCGCCTCTTCGATCGCCAGCTCATACCCCTCCGGTATATACTCCGGATAAAGCGGTTCGAACTCTCCCACCGTATCTTCCGGTGCGCTATATCTTCTCTCTGTATAAGTATCATACACTGTCTGCGTGAACTCATATAGCTTCGTCCTGATAAGCTCCATATCCAGCGCTTTCGTATGCACAGCCATGGCCATAACGCCGATCAGCCCGATAACAATAGCCGCTGCGATTCTCTTTCCCGTGCTCACAGGCAGTCCATACTTCTCCTTTTGCGCGGCGCGCTTCATAAGCTTTTTCATCTTCCGCTCAAATTCCTCGGAAAATTCATAAGCAAGCTCTTCCTCTTTCGGATACGCACGCGCGATCTTCTCCTCCAGAGCCGGCATGTGACGATACAAAAAATCATCGTCTACCACAATCTTACTCATCTACATACACCCCCATTTCTTCAAGGATTTCTTTTAACAGTATTTTTCCTCTCACAAATCTCTGTCTGAGAGCGTTTTCTTTTAAGCCCAGTATCTCCGCGATTTCCTCATTCTCATATCCCCACACATATTTCATCCGGAAGATCTCCCGGTACGTTTCCGGAAGTTCCAGGATCGCTTTCTCTGTCTGAGTTAAGTCTTCGATCTTTTCTTTTGGCGGGAACATATAATGTTCCTCATCAAAATCCAATGATATGTGAGCATTACGTTTTTCTCTTCGGTAGATGTCCTTTGCAGCGCTCTCTACTACTATAACGATGAAATGTCTCGTTTTGTGACATTTTACATCCTTAATTTTTTTTAAATATTTTATGAGCTTTATAAAAGCCTCCTGAACGGCCTCTTCTGCAAGCCCGTCATCCTTTAGGATCTCATAGGCGCAGTAGCGCATAAGCTTCCGGTATGTATAATATATTTTTTTGAATGTCTCCTTCTCCTCCGGCGTATCTACCACGTCAAGGAACATCATCAGCATAGCTTTTCTACCTCTCCATCAGGCTGATCGATTCGATTCCGACACTTCCGCCCCTTACTACTTCGATACTTTTAAATTCCTCTTTCATAAGCTTCACTACCGCATCATTTTTCGTAGCGGTCTGGACGAACTCAAGGAGCAGACTGTCCTTTCCATAGTCGATGACCTTGGCCTTGAATGTCTCGGCGATCTGGAAGCACTCTACCTTATCCTCCGGCGTGCATCTTCGCACCTTGATATACATGATCTCTTTCATCCGCACGAATACGTCAGTAAAATCGATAACCTTGATAACCTCTACCAGACGGTTGAGTTGCTTTTTAATCTGTTCAAAGGTCTCGTCATCGCTGACTGTCGCGATCGTCATCCTTGAGATGGTAGGATCCTCTGTTGTTCCCACGGTCAGACTGTCGATATTATAGGATTTTCCCGAGAAAAGCCCGGATATCTTCGACAGGACGCCGTCCTGATTCTCCACGTACAAGGAAAGCCAACGTTTTTTCATCACATTTCTATTCATAGCTAATTTCTCCCTTCCTTTAACAATCCATGATCATATCTTCCAAAGTTCCGCCCGGCTGGATCATCGGGTATACCAGATCCTCCGGATCAATGTCAAACTCTAAGATATACGGTGTCTTTACACTCTTCATAGCCTCCTTAAATGCCGGTTCGATCTCTTCTTTCTTCGAGATATGGATTCCCTTGGCTCCATAGCTTTCTGCCAGCTTGATAAAGTCCGGCGTATATTCCGGACAGGGAACCTCACCGCAGCGTCCCCGGCAGGCTGCACCGGAGCGAAGACAGGTCATGGAATAGCGCTTGCCGTAGAAGAGCTTCTGCCACTGGCGCACCATACCCAGATTGTTATTGTTAAAGATACAGGAAATGATCGGAAGCTCTTCCAGTACTGCCGTGGCAAGCTCCTGAATGTTCATCTGCATACCGCCGTCACCGGAGATGGAGATGACCGGTTTTTGGGGATTGCCGATCTTAGCCCCGATGGCTCCCGGAAGTCCGTAGCCCATCGTCCCGAGCCCACCGGACATGATAAGCCGTTTTTTCTCCGTGATCTCTGCAAACTGCGCCGTGAACATCTGGTGCTGTCCTACATCTGTAACGATGATCGCCTCGTCGAACAGGCGGTTGATCGTCTCGATCACATCCTGCGGCGTCATGATCGGCTTTTCTCTCATAACAAGGGGATGCTCCGCTTTCCATCCGGCGATGGTGTCAAGCCATTCTTTCGTATCATGTTCTTCTACATACTCCAGCATCTTTTCGATGGCATCTTTGGCATCCGCAACGATGGGTACATCAACCTGTACATTTTTAGAGATAGCCGCCGTATCGATATCAATATGTACGATCTGTGCCTTCGGCGCAAAGGAGTGGAGCTTTCCTGTAATTCTGTCGTTGAACCTTGTGCCGATGGAAAAGAGCAGGTCACACTCGCTGACAGCCATATTGGAAGCATACGCCCCGTGCATTCCCAGATTGCCGATATAGAGCGGATGGTTGGTCGGGATTGCACCCCGCCCCATAACAGTTGTGACAACCGGAATCTTCGTGCGCTCTGCAAGCCGGGTAAATTCCTCTCTGGCTCCGGATATGATCACGCCGCCTCCTGCGAGAAACAAAGGTCTCTTCGCCTTCGCAAGCATCTTGAGCGCGCGTTTTAGCTGCCCGATATGAACATTCGTGTTGGGCTTATAGCCGCGGATATTGACGTCTTCGGGATATTCCGGATTCCCAAGCTCACCCATCACATCCTTTGGGAGATCTATAAGTACCGGACCCGGTCTTCCTGTCCTTGCGATATAGAACGCTTCTTTTATAATCCTTCCCAGATCCTCTCTTTTCTTTACCACTACGCCGTATTTCGTAATACTCCTTGTGATCCCTACGATGTCAACCTCCTGAAACGCGTCATTTCCGATCAGATGTCTCGCAACCTGACCGGTAAAGCATACAAGAGGAACACTGTCATAGTACGCTGTCGCAAGACCGGTTACCAGATTCGTAGCGCCGGGACCGCTTGTCACGAGGCATACCCCTACCTTTCCTGTCGTGCGGGCATATGCATCCGCCTCATGGACAAGAGCAACCTCCTGTCTCGGTAAGATCACTTTTGTGTAATCCTGCTTATAGAGCTCGTCGCTGATGTCGATCGTACAGGCTCCGGGATAGCCGAAGATCGTATCTACCCCTTCTTCCTTAAGCGCTTTCACCAGTAATTTGTTTCCGCTGATTTTTCTCATACTTAAAAACCTCCTCTTCATGCTTCCTACATACAGAACGCCCTAAGCCAATAAGCTTAGGGCGAATATAATCCGTGTTACCACCTAAATTCAGAGACTGTCTTCTCTGCAC
>CAZNXL010000033.1:9259-11702 GCA_964577075.1 uncultured Dorea sp.
AACGCCGGGACTGCGTTGAAGTCTACTTGAAAGATGATCTTCCTTTCGGTCCACTGCTCGAGGGCTACTTCCATAAATCCTTCACGAAGACTTGCACCTTACGTCTCCTCTCTGTGCTTCGGGTACTTATGTACTCCTCCCTGTCATAGCATTTTCTCTTAAGATTTCTCTTATTATAGTAGATTCAGTGCGACATTGTCAACAGGTTTTACGGAGATAGCTATATTTTACATTTCACCATGCGGCAGCACAACGACCTTTACAGAATCATTTGTCATCTGTTTTTTAATAGCTTCCTCTAACTTTTCCACTGGATAGCGGTGCGTAATCAATGGCTTCAGATTCAGTCTTTTTGTGCTGATAAGCTGCACAATATTCTTCGAATTCCCCGGGAGTGACGGGTTTAAAGACTTATCCGGTCCATCCTCCGCTTCTTACGAGGAATCAGAACTTAAAATGGCAATGATGTCTTGCAGTGAGCGTGTGATCGTTCTATGCGATAATCAGTTTCTAGCTGATTTCCAACACTTTTTCCGCAATTCTTGCCCATGAGATACCGCTTACATCCGCCGTATTTTGCTCCCTTTGGGATATGCTTTCTAAGAGCGCCTCCGCAAGTCTCATCTCAAAAGCCGGAAGAGTCTCCGGAATCGGTTCATCCGTGTTTTTCATCTGCGGCATCCTTACATACCTGACATCTGCTCCTGGCGCTGCTTCCGAAAGCCACTCTCTGATCCCCGGCAGATCTGTCATTACTACCCTGTCACCGCAGGCTAACGCCTCGATCACCGTAAGAGGGATCCCCTCAAAGAAGGACGGGAGCACAAAGATATCGCACTTATTATAAACCTCCGAAAGCTCCGGCTGTGAAAGCCTCCCCAGAAAGATAATCTCATAAGGGCATACCTCTGCAAGATTCCTGATGATCTGATATTCTTCTTCATTCCCCGTACTTCCCGCCAGATAGATCTTAAGCTTCTCCCTGTCGTATTTCAGATAGCGAAGACTCCGGATCAGGCTGATAACACCTTTCTTTTCCGCAATTTTCCCTGCAAAGACAAGCCTTGTAACGCCGTCCTGCACACCCTGATCCGTCACCCGGAAGATCTTATCATTATACCCCATCCCCACTCTCGTGATCTTCCCGGGGGTCGCGTCATAGACAGCTCTTACGCCCTCCTCCTGTGCTCTCTGAGGCACGAATATATGGTCAAGTCTCCTGATCTGTTCCCGGATAAATTGCCGCTCAAGATCGGTCTTTTTCATCTGTCTTAAGTCTGTATTGTGACAGAATCCATAGATCTTATAACCCGGAAATGTCTCTCTGACAATGGCAGTCAGAAGATATAAATGATGGCAAAGAATAAGATCAGGCTGAAGTTCCCTGACCGCCTTTTTAAGAACTTTCAAAAAAGCATCTCTGAACTGCTCTTCCATCTGTGGGGTTACATCGCAGTATCTGGTGCTTTTATAAGGCATCTCGTCAGACATCCCGACAATCGGATATGGAAGCTCGTCTTCACAAAAATAAACAGGATAAAAATCTACTCCTTCCGGGAATTCTACTTCATCATCCTCATATACACCGGCAACCACCGCCTGAGTATGCCCTTTAAGCGCATATTCCTTCACAAGCTCAGTTAAATACACACCGCTTCCCGTACTGTTAGGCTTCTGTGCTGTAATACTTAATATCTTCATCTTATTTTCTATCTTATCCTCTCATAAACTGTAAAATAATATTCAAGATCAAAGCAGGTCTGTTCTTCGCTGATCTTTGTCATTTTCCATTCCTGATCTTCGTCCAGGTTCGGGAAATAGGTATCTGCGTCAAAGGCATGGTCGATCTTCGTGATATATGCCGTATCGCAATACTTAAGCATTGCCCGATAGATACTCTCCCCGCCGATCACAAAAAGCTCCCCTTCGTATTTTTTTGCTTCCTCAATGGCTTCTTTTACACTGTGTACGATCACGGCATCCTTTACCCTGTAATTCCGATTCTTTGTAATCACGATATTAACTCTGTTCTTTAACGGCTGCCCCTGCGGGAAGCTCTCTAACGTCTTTCTCCCCATAATGACGATATTACCCTTCGTCATCTCCCGGAAATACTTCATATCTGCAGGAATACTCCACATGATCCTGTTATTCTTTCCGATTGCCCAGTTCTTATCTACCGCAACGATTAAATTCATTATCTTTCATCTCCTTTTGATATGTTAGATTGCCACCGGTATGTTTTTAATCTGCTCATGTGTCTCATAGTTTAAGAGCTTAACATCATCTCTTGTAAAATCATAAAAATCCTTCACCTCCGGATTCAACCAGAACTGTGGCGCCGGAAGGGGTTCTCTCTTTATCAGCTCTTCAATAAGCGGCACATGTCTGTCATAGATATGTGCATCTGCGATCACATGTACAAACTCTCCCGCTTCCATGT
>CAZNXL010000034.1:0-11520 GCA_964577075.1 uncultured Dorea sp.
TCACATACCTCCCTGTGTTAATACCTGAACATTTTTTGCCACGTAGTCAATGAGGGAAACTGTTGTCAAAATCAGGGATACCCAGATCAACACCGTTCCAATCACATCAAATACGCCGCCAAAATCCGCGATCAATACAATGATCATCACCATCTGCGCCACAGTCTTAAATTTCCCCCAGTAGCTTGCTGCGATCACGATCCCATTATCTGCAGCGACAAGGCGAAAACCGCTGATAATAAATTCTCGCGCAATAATGATAATAACAACCCATGCTCCTAATTTTCCGGTTGGAATCAGGCAGATCATTGCCGAACATACGAGAAGCTTGTCCGCAAGAGGATCCATAAATTTTCCAAAATTCGTCACCAGATTCCTTGCTCTGGCAATCTTTCCATCCAACATGTCCGTAAGACTGGCCGCGCAGAATATCACAAGCGCGATCCACTTATTGGCTGCTCCTCCCACATCCGTCAGCATAAAAAATACAAAAAATGGTACCATTATCACTCTTAATACCGTCAACTTATTTGGTAGATTCATCACTCAACTCTCCTATCAAATCATATTCTAAAGCCCCTGTTACCGTTACCATCGCGAAATCGCCGGACATCAGCTCTTTCTCCGTATTTACAAAAATCAGTCCGTCCACGCCCGGAGCATCCTTATAGGTACGCCCCACATAGGCGTTCTCATCCGCCACCTTTCCTTCGATCATAACAAGAACTTCTTTTCCCACCATATCTTCCGCCTGATCGAATACAATATCCTGCTGAAGCTCCATAAGCTCTGCCTTGCGTTCTTCCTTTACCTCCTCCGGTAACTGCTCCGGCATGATCGCTGCCGGGGTATCCTCCTCCGGTGAATAGGTAAATACTCCAAGCCGCTCAAACTCCATCTCATCCACAAAATTCATAAGCTCCTCGTGCTGCTCCTTTGTCTCACCCGGAAATCCCGTGATCAGCGTAGTGCGAAGCGTAATGTCCGGAATCTCCTTGCGAAGTTTCCCTACGATGTGTACAAGCTGCTTTTTCGTGGTCCTTCTTCCCATCCGTCTTAAGATCTCATCAGACGCATGCTGGATCGGGAGATCAAGATAATGGCAGATTTTCTTTTCTTCTTTCATAACCTGTATGAGATCATCGTCAATCTCCTCCGGATAACAGTAGAGAATCCGGATCCAGCGGAGTCCGCTGATCTTACAAAGCTTCTTTAGAAGCCTGTGCAGTGACTTTTCTCCGTACAGATCTATTCCGTACAGAGTCGTCTCCTGTGCGACCAGGATCAGTTCCTTCACACCCTGCGCCGCTAACTCTTCTGTCTCCTGAAGAAGTCTCTCCATCGGAACACTACGGTAATTCCCCCGAAGCTTAGGGATAATGCAATAGGTACAGTGTTTGTCGCACCCCTCCGCGATCTTCAGATACGCATAATGTCCTCCGGTCGTCACCAGACGCTTTGTAGCGACTAAGGGCAGTGCATCGAGCCCATCGAGCTCTACATGTCCCTCCCCGGCAAGAGCCTCCCGGATCGCTTCTGTGATTTTATGATAGGACGTAGTCCCGAGCGCTGCGTCAACCTCCGGAATCTCCTTAAGTATCTCCTTCTGATACCTCTGTGCCAGGCAGCCTGTTACGATCAACGCCTTTAACCTGCCCTCTTTTTTATACTCCGCCATCTCAAGAATCGTCTGGATACTTTCTTCTTTGGCATCATGGATAAAGCAACAGGTATTGATAATGATGATATCCGCATCTTCCTCCCTGTCCACGATCCGGTAACCCTCCTTGTCTATCAGTCCCAGCATAACCTCTGAGTCTACCAGATTCTTATCGCATCCCAGAGAGATAAATAATAGATTCATTTTTTTATTCTTTTATCCTTTCATCCTTTATAGTTATAAAGGCAGATACCTCACGGCATCTGCCCTGTCCTCCGGTCTCCCGGATCCCGGATCACTCTTCTTCACCGATCACTTTGATCTTCCCCTGATTCAGCTCATCAATTGCGATAGAAAGCGGCTTGTCATTGTGCCTAGCGTCCACTAACGGCATCGAACCGTCAATGATCTCTCTGGCCCTCTTAGCTGTCGCCATAACGATAGAGTAACGGCTGTTGACAATCTTTGTATCGCCTTCTTCGATGTCCTTATTCACTACTTTCATCAAATCTGTGTAAGATGGGTGTAACATATACTATTTTCTCCTTTCAAACTGCTTATCTCAGTTCCTCTAATTCTTTTTTCATATTTTCTATCATCTGTGTATTACGAAAGCTTCTTGCGTGTTCTGACTGAATAATGCGATGGATCTCGTCTACGCATATATCCAGTTCATCATTCACGATCAGATAATCATATCTGTCCATCCCTTTTGCTTCCTCGCATGCGCGGTTCATACGGAAATTAATAACCTCCATAGTCTCCGTCCCGCGTCCTATAAGGCGTTCTTTCAGCACTTTGGCGCTGGGTGGCGTCACAAATAGAAGAAGCGTCTCCGGGAACTTTTTCTTCACCTCAAGCGCTCCCTGAATCTCAATCTCAAGAATGACATCCTTGCCCGCGGCAAGCTGTTCTTCTACATACGCACGGGGTGTTCCGTAATAATTATCCACGTATCCAGCATACTCTATCAATTCTTCTTTCGCAATCATTTTTTTAAATTCCTGCGTTGTTTTAAAGAAATATTCTCTTCCGTCTTCTTCCCCTTCGCGCGGAGCCCTTGTGGTCGCTGAGATCGACAGAGCATAATTATCGTAACGTTTTAAAAGCTCTTTCATAATTGTACCTTTTCCGGCTCCGGAAAACCCGGACACCACGATCAGGATCCCTTTCCTATCCATGAGCATTCCCTTTCTATGATAATCCCACGATGATTGCGATTATGTATTGATCCAATCTTTTACTCAATATTCTGAATCTGTTCTCTTACCTTCTCAATCTCGGTCTTGAGCTCGATCCCGATATTTGATATCTCAAGATCATTGGCCTTGGAGAGGATGGTATTCGCCTCACGGTTCATCTCCTGAGCAATAAAGTCAAGCTTGCGGCCGATTCCATTCTCATCGGATAGAAGCGTCTCTTTCATATGTTCCACATGGCTTCTTAACCTCACCGCCTCTTCATCTGTACAGATCTTGTCCGCGAAGATCACAACCTCCGCCGCGATCCGGCTTTCCTCGATCTGTGCATCCTCCAATAGTTCTTTTACCTTGCGCTCAATCTTTTCGCGGTACTCTGAGATGATCTGTGGAGAACGCTCCTCAATACATCCAACCAGTTCAAGCATCCCGTCAAGCTTCTGCGTCAGATCCTTTTTAAGATTCTCGCCTTCCAGCGTCCTTGTCTCCACAAACTGTGCGATTGCTCCGTCAAGAGCCTTCTTAAGCCCTTTCCAGAGTTCCTCTTCATCCAGAGTCTGCTCTTCCATAGTAAAAACTTCCGGATATCTGGAAAGCGCTGACACTCTGATATCATTTTCCAGTGAAAAGGTCTCTGCCATCTTCTTAAAATAAGCAAGATATTCGCCGGCCAAAGTCTCATTATATTTCAGTGTCACCTGACTCTCAGACAAATCCTCACAGGTAATAAAAATATCTACTTTTCCGCGCTGTACACTCTTCTTCAGTAAATTACGGATGGAAGTCTCAAAAAAATTTAATTTCTTAGGCATACGGATGTTCGCATCCAGATAGCGGTGATTCACACCTTTCATCTCAACAGTAAATCGCCGTTCTCCATCCGTTACTTCACATCGTCCGAAGCCCGTCATACTTTTTAACATGCTTAAGAACCTCTTCTTTTATCACAATATTTCATAGTTTACGAAACGGTATCTACCGCCGTTATTTATTATAAGTCATTTGGCATACCTCGTCAACTATGGTATACTAAGAATGTTTCCACCAAAATATTATCATAAATCTATATGGAGGACCACTTATGGCTTTAGACGGAATTACAATAGCAGCGATGACTCATGAACTGGATCAGGCATTATCCGGCGGACGTATCTCCAGGATCGCGCAGCCGGAGTCAGATGAGCTGCTGCTTACGATCAAATCACCTTCCGGGCAGAAACGTCTCTATATCTCTGCAAGCGCTTCTCTCCCGTTGATATACCTGACAGAAGAAAATAAGCCCAGTCCTATGACGGCTCCGAACTTCTGTATGCTTCTCAGAAAGCATATCGGAAACGGGAAAATCCTCAGCATTTCCCAGCCCACACTGGAGAGGATCATCTGTATTAACATCGAACATCTGGATGAGATGGGCGATCTGTGCCGCAAAAAACTTATCATCGAAATCATGGGAAAGCACAGTAATATCATCTTCTGTGACAATCATGGGATGATCATAGACAGCATCAAGCATGTATCCGCACAGATAAGCTCTGTCCGGGAAGTATTGCCTGGAAGAGCGTACTTTATACCGGATACACAGTCAAAGTCAGATCCCCTTACCGCTTCCGCACAGGATTTTAAAGAAGCGCTTTTATCCAGGCCTTTTGCTCTCGGAAAAGCAATCTATACAAGCTTTACCGGAATCAGTCCCGTAGTGGCGGAAGAGATCTGTTATCTCGCCGGAATTGAGTCCGGCATAACTGCAAAGGACCTGTCGGAAGATATGATGCTACACCTTTACAGACAATTTTCCTATTATCTGGAAAATGTACACACAGGAAGCTTTTATCCTGTAATCTACTACGAAGGAAATACGCCAAAAGAGTTTAGCGCGCTTCCTCTCTCCCACTTCAGTGGGTACACTAAAAAAACCTTTGACTCTGTCTCACAGGTTCTTGACACTTACTATGCGGCTAAGAATACCCAGACGCGTATCCGCCAGAAAAGTACGGAACTTCGCCACATTGTCCAAACCTCTCTGGAACGTAACCGCAAGAAATACGAATTGCAGTCCAGACAGATAAAGGACACCGAAAACCGTGATAAATACAAAGTGTACGGTGAGCTGATCAACACCTACGGCTATAATCTCGCCCCCGGTTCCAAAGAGCTCGCGTGCCTTAACTATTATACAAATGAGGAGATCACTATCCCCTTAGACCCTGCAAAAACACCGCAGGAAAATTCTCAAAAATATTTTGCCAGATACAACAAGCAAAAACGTACTTTTGAAGCCCTGACAGAGCTTATTAAGGAAACTGCGGAAGACATTGAATACCTGGAAACCATCAGCAACTCCTTAGATATCGCACTGAGTGAAGCTGATTTGACACAGATTAAAGAAGAATTGACGTTAAGCGGCTACATCCGCCGGAAATTCAGCAAAAAGAAAGAAAAGATCACCAGCAGACCCCTTCACTATATCTCCAGCGACGGCTACCATATGTACGTGGGGAAAAATAATCTCCAAAATGATGAGCTCACCTTTTCTTTCGCCAACGGGAACGACTGGTGGTTCCATGCGAAAAAAACGCCCGGATCACACGTGATCGTAAAGACGAACGGAGACGAACTCCCGGACCGCACCTTTGAAGAAGCCGGACGGCTGGCTGCTTACTACTCTAAAAAACAGGGAAGCGATAAAGTAGAGATTGATTACGTAGAAAAAAAACATGTCAAAAAGCCAAACGGCGCAAAGCCCGGCTTCGTTGTATATTACACAAATTACTCTCTTGTTATTGATCCCGACATTTCCGGTATAAAACAGCTATAACCCCCGTCGTATCCGCTAAAAACCAGCCGATGGGGATCGCCCACCAGATCGCCCGCACTCCGATTACCGGTGCAAACATATACGCAAGCAGTACTCGCGTTCCGAGGGAAATCATGGTAAGCACCACCGACATCTCCGGTTTCCCGACCGCCCGGAAGTAACCGTAAAGCAAAAACAGGATCCCGATGCCACAGTAAAAGCTTCCTTCCACTCTGAGATATCCGGCTCCGATCCTGATGATCTCTGTCTCAGACGCCTTCACGAATATCTTCATCCACTGCGGAGCAAAGAGAAAGATAACTGACGAGACTGACAGACAAAAGAGCGCCGACGTCTTTACAGCCGATCTTGCCCCTTCTTTTACCCGTCCCATTTTGCCCGCGCCATAATTTTGCGAGATAAACAAGGAAAATGCGTTGGCAAATTCCTGAGCCGGCATATAGGCAAAGGAGTCGATCTTCACCGCCACTGCAAACGCCGCCATAACTGCCGTCCCAAAGCTGTTGACCAATCCCTGTATCATCAGGATCCCGAAATTCATCACACTCTGCTGTACGCTTGCCGCCAGAGAATGCCGCACCACCTCCGGCATAGCTGTCTTCATCCTGCCTTTTTTCATTTTCCCGGGACGGAGCAAAGGTTCTTTCGCCCATGCATACAGTCCGATCCCAACACCAGACAATACCTGAGAAAACACCGTAGCGATCGCCGCGCCGGCGATCCCCCAACGAAATACTACAACAAAAATAACATCAAGCGCTATATTAAGTCCTGCGGCCGCCCCGAGAAATGTAAGTGGTATCACAGAATTTCCGATGGCGCGAAGCACGAATGCGAAATAATTATATAAAAACACAAAGAAGATCCCCCAGTAGATGATCCATATATATTCTTTCATCATTCCCATTAAAGATACCGGAATCTGAAGAAGCTTAAGGATCTCATCTGCCCGCGCAAAGACTATGATATTGAGAAAAACCGACACAGAAGAGATGAACAGAAAAGAGCAGGTCACTGCCTCCTTCATCCGTCCATACTCTTTTCTTCCGAAATAGAATGCCACCACCGAGCCGCTTCCCATGCAGAGCCCGATCAGAACAGAAGTTAAAAAGGTCATAAGGGTATACGCCGCTCCCACAGAAGCCAGTGCATCCGCCCCTAAAAATCTTCCTACGATCAGCGTATCTGCAATATTGTATCCCTGCTGTAACAGATTCCCCAGAACCATCGGTCCGGCAAATAACAGCATCGTCTTTTGTACATTTCCACTCGTCAGCTCTTTATTCATAAGTTCCCACCAGATAATCGATAAACTGCTGAGCAGTTCTTCCTGACAGTCCTCCGTGGTTTAATTCCCATTTATTCGCTTCTTGAAGGAGCTTATCTTCGGGCATGGTAATCCCATTTCTTCTGGCAAGCTGTCTTACGATCTCCTGGAATTCTTTCTTTTCCGGTTTTCCAAAATAGATCGTCACCCCGAATCTCGCTACCAGTGAAAGCTTCTCCTGCACCGTGTCGCTGGAATGCAGATCTTCCTCTCTCTCTTCCTTATCCCGGAAGCTCTCTCTTATCAGGTGCCTGCGGTTAGAAGTCGCGTAGATCAGCACATTATCCGGCTTTCGCTCCAGACCGCCCTCGATCACGGCTTTCAGATATTTATACTCTATCTCAAACTCTTCAAAGGAAAGATCATCCATGTATATGATAAACTTATAGTTGCGGTTTTTGATCTGCGAGATCACGTCATTCAGATCCTTGAACTGATGCTTGTACACCTCGATCATGCGGAGCCCCCGGTCATAATACTGGTTTAATATCGCCTTGATAGAAGAAGATTTCCCTGTACCCGCATCTCCGAACAACAGACAGTTATTCGCCTTTTTCCCTTTGACAAATGCTTCCGTGTTATCGATCAGTTTTTTCTTCGCGATCTCATATCCGACCAGATCGTCAAGATGCACATGGGCGATCTTTGTGATCGGTACGATCTCTGCCCCCTCCTTTCCATGCTCAATGCGGAATGCTTTGTGAAGTCCCAGTTTTCCTACGCCGAACTCCTTATAAAACTGAGTGACGGTTTTTTGAAACTCCCCGGCATTCTCTGAAAGAGCCAGACTCTTACTCAAATCGCAGATCCTGTCCCTGATGCGCTGGTTAAATACTTTACCGCATCCACTCACTCCGGCATAATCTTTTATGATAGACAGACAGTCCACGCCCATCGCCTCTTCCATCTGTGTAAAATCATAGTCAAACAGCTCTTTAAAGATTGTAAAATCATGCAGGGCGATCTGATTAATGCTCCCCTTTACCTCTCCTACGATCTCACAGCTTGTGCTGTATCCGTTCTCATGGCTGGCAAGAAGGTATGTCAGATAATTATGCCACAGATTTCCCTCAAATCCATGACTGACCGCCATCTCCAAAAGCTCATTCATGCACTCAAAGAGAAGCGCCTTCATATCCTCCATATTGTAGTAATCATTTGTATAGTTATCCATGAGGAATGTCATGTCGTTTAAAATCTTACCTTCCTCAATATCTCTATATAACATCAGTTCATTTGTTCTCATTATCCTTCATCCCGTTTCTAAAATACTTTCTAATAATTTCCAAGGATCCTAAGGTTTCTGCTCTCTTCTCTCAGTCCCCGTATCGCGTTTTTCACTGCCGGTTCCGCCAGATTCCCTTCAAAATCAATAAAGAACCGGTATTCCCAGTTGTGTCCCTCCACCGGTCTTGATTCGATCTTCGTCATATTTAGATCGTTATAGATAAAATGCGACAGCAGATGATACAGGGAACCACTCTCGTGAGGCAGTTCAAAGCAGATACTGATCTTATTCGCCTTTTTAGAAAATATCTTCTGGTTGGTTACTACGATAAATCTTGTGCAGTTTCCGCTCTCATCATTGATATCTTCCGCCAGGATCTTAAGCCCGTATACTTCCGCCGCATAAGCGCTGCAGACCGCCGCCTGCTTCTTATCTCCGTCCTCCAGGATCTTCTTTGCCGCAACCGCCGTATTGGCAACACTGATCTGCTGCCAGTCCGGATATCCATCTAAAAATCTCGTAGTCTGCATCAGCGCCTCTGCTTTCGAATACACGCGCTCCACATCCGTGATCTTCGTTCCGGGGAGTCCGCATAGTGCATGGGTAATAGGAAGAATCGTCTCGCCTACAATATAATTCTCAAACTCAACTAACAGATCATACACTTCATTCACTGCACCTGCCGTGGAATTTTCAATAGGAAGGACGGCATAATCCGCCGCACCCTCCTCGATCGCTTCCATGGCATCCCGGAATGTCCGTACATGGAAGTTGTTGCAGTCCTTTCCAAAATAATTGCGCATTGCTGCCTGACTGTATGCTCCTTCTGTCCCCTGGAATACGATCCTTACGTTTTCCATGTCGATGCAGGGCATCTCAATAAACGGAAGTCTTCCCAAAGCTCCGGCTTTTACAAGCTGCTGGTACTGTAACTTACGACTCATTGACATAAGCTGCTGGTAAAGTTCCCTTACCCCTTTCTTATTAAAATCTGTAGAAACCTTGCCTGCCACATCCGCCAGCTTATTATTCTCCCTCTGTCTGTCGAATACTTTTCTGCCGCTTTCTACTTTATATTCTCCCACCTGCTCACAGATGCTCATGCGTTTTTCATAAAGTCTCACGATCTCATCATCAACTTCATCGAGCTGTGAACGTAATTCTTCTAATGTAGCCATACTTTTATTCTCTCTCCTTCGAAATTCTTCCATTCTCTTTTCAAATACTGTGCGTTCATAAGTATAATACATTTTTCGCATAAAATCTACTATACTTTCACATACTAATTTACACAATTACTGTAATAAAGAGGAATTTTTTATGCATTCGCAACTTGGAACTGACTTTCTCACCTGCGGTACTGCCGGATGGTGTATGGAGATTGTCTTTACCGGTCTTCACTGTCTCGCCGATAAAAATCCGAAGCTTGTCGGAAATACCTCGATCTGGATGTTTCCGATCTACGGTATGGCAAGCCTTTTAAAGCCGATCTGTACACATCTGAAAAAACACAGTCTCTGGCTCAGAGGCTGTATCTATGCACTGTGTATCTTTACCGGAGAGTTTTTAACCGGTTCCTTTCTCCGCCGGTTCAAGGCCTGTCCATGGGATTACAGCAAAAGTCCGTTAAATGTCAAAGGGCTGATCCGGCTTGACTATACGCCGCTATGGTTCGGGGCAGGATTATTATTTGAAAAAATTCTCTGCAAACGTTGAAAATCTTTTCTATTTAGTATATGATAACCATTGATAATTTTATTATTTATGATGATCACATACCAAGGAGGTACTTATGAGACATTTGATGAGTCCAATGGACTTTTCCGTGGAAGAATTGGAAAGCCTTATGGATCTTGCCGGAGATATTGAGCGCAATCCTGCCAAATATGCGCATGCCTGTGAGGGCAAGAAGCTGGCAACCCTCTTCTATGAGCCAAGTACAAGAACAAGACTTAGCCACGAAGCTGCGATGTTGAATCTCGGAGGCAGCGTTTTGGGATTTTCTTCCGCGGATTCAAGCTCTGCCGCAAAAGGAGAGAGCGTATCTGATACAATCCGCAGCATCTCCTGTTACGCGGATATCTGTGCAATGCGTCATCCAAAAGAAGGCGCTCCCATGGTAGCATGCAGACATTCTTCTATTCCGGTCATTAATGCCGGTGACGGCGGACATCAGCATCCGACGCAGACACTCACAGACCTTTTGACCATCCGTTCCTTAAAAGGTCATCTTGACAATATGACGATCGGTCTCTGTGGCGATCTTAAGTTTGGACGTACTGTTCACTCTCTGATCCACGCCCTGATAAGATACCCCGGCATCAGATTCATATTGATCTCTCCGGAAGAACTTCGTCTTCCCGGTTATGTACGCTCCGATGTCCTTGATAAACACCACATTCCTTATGAAGAAGTTGTACGTCTTGAGGATGCGCTTCCGAATCTGGATATCCTGTACATGACGCGTGTACAGAAAGAACGTTTCTTCAACGAAGAAGATTATGTGCGTATGAAAGATTTCTATATCTTAGATGCAAAGAAGATGGAACTGGCGCCGGAGGATATGTATGTTCTCCATCCTCTTCCGAGAGTGAATGAGATCTCCGTCGAAGTTGACTCTGATCCAAGAGCCGCTTACTTCAGGCAGATGCAGTACGGTGTCTATATCCGCATGGCGCTTATCCTGACACTTTTGGAAATCAAAGTTCAATAAACGAAAAAATACAGGAGGAATTACATAATGGTAAAAAACACTTTGAATGTCGGACGCATCGAAGAAGGCTTTGTCCTCGACCATATTCAGGCCGGCCGGAGCATGGATATCTACAAACACCTCCACTTGGATAAGCTGGACTGCTGTGTTGCCATCATCAAAAATGCAAAAAGCAATAAGATGGGGAAAAAAGACATCATGAAAATCGAATGTCCGATTGACTTCATGGATCTTGATGTATTAGGATTCATTGACCATAATATTACGATCAATATCATTAAAGATTCCGAGATCGTTGATAAGAAGACGCTCCAGCTTCCAAAGCAGATCACAAATGTTGTCCGCTGTAAAAACCCAAGATGCATCACATCTATCGAGCAGGAATTAGATCATGTATTTGTATTGACAGATGAAGAGAAACAGATCTACCGCTGCAAATACTGTGAGCAGAAATATGATGGACGTCTCGGCAGAAAATAAAAAAAGCAGGGATGAGGTACTTTTGTTCACTTCATCCCTGTTTTTACAAGCAAAACGATAAGCCGGGTTATGTCGTTGAGTAATCATCTATCTAGGTC
>CAZNXL010000035.1:0-11353 GCA_964577075.1 uncultured Dorea sp.
AGATCTATGGTTCCTGCGACGCGTTCCTGATGCCGTCGCTGTTTGAGCCATGCGGACTCAGCCAGCTCATGAGTCTGAGATATGGAACTGTTCCAATCGTCAGAGAGACCGGAGGCCTTAAGGATACGGTTGAGGCATACAATGAGTATGAAAAGACCGGTACGGGATTCAGTTTCACGAACTACAATGCGCATGAGATGATGGCGACAGTCCGCTATGCTGAGCAAATCTATTATGATAAGAAGAGAGATTGGAATAAGATCGTTGAGCGCGGCATGAAGATGGATTTCTCATGGAAGAATTCTGCAAAACAGTATGAAGAACTGTATGAGAGTATGTAATGAAAACAAGTTCATTTAAGTATCGGGAACTGATGCGGAAGTATCGGTTCCTTCTTTTGTTCTTGCAATTTCAGAGACTATGGTTTATCGTATATTACATGTAAATCCAGTGATACAGGGAGGAATATGTTTATGAAAATTAAAGAGATATTAAAAGAAACAACTCCTCATATATCCTTCGAGGTATTTCCTCCGAAGACCGATGCGGGATTCGAGAGCGTACTTGCGGCAACAGATAAGATCGCGGCGCTGAAGCCATCCTACATCAGCGTTACGTATGGTGCGGGCGGAGGAACCAGTAAGAATACAGTTAATATTGCTTCCCATATTAAGAGAGATCTGGGCGTAACAAGTCTTGCACACTTAACCTGTGTTTCCTCTACAAAGGAGCAGGTACATCAGATGATCAAAAAACTTAAAGAGAAGGATATTGAAAATATTCTGGCGCTTCGGGGAGATATTCCGGAAGAATCAGAGTTTCCGCTTCCTGATCAGTATAAATATGCGTCTGAGCTTATTGAAGACATTAAAGGTCAGGGAGATTTCTGTATCGGTGCAGCGTGCTATCCGGAGGGACATGTGGAGGCAGAGCATAAGCAGGATGATATTATGCATCTGAAACATAAGGTGGATTGCGGAGTAGATTTTCTCACGACACAGATGTTTTTTGATAATAGCATACTATACAATTTTCTTTATAAGATAAGGGAGAAAGGGATTGCGGTTCCTGTTCTTCCGGGAATTATGCCGGTGACTCACGCAAAGCAGATGAAACGGATCTGCCAGATGTCGGGGACAGTGATCCCGCAGAGATTCCGTGATGTATTAGATCGTTTTGGCGACAACCCGAAGGCAATGCAGCAGGCAGGGATCGCTTACGCAACAGAGCAGATCATTGATCTGTTTGCAAATGGAATGAACCACGTACATATTTATTCGATGAATAAACCAGAGGTTGCCGCTGCGATCATGAGTAACTTGTCAGAGATTGTAAAATAGCGGCATTAAGGTGGATGACAGATGGATATGATGACACGGGAGGCTATCCGCTATCTCGGATATGGAAAGCGGGAGGCTGATGAAAAAACCCTGATATTGATCAGTGAATGCTTTTCAGAACTTGAACAAATTGTAAAAAAAAGGATCGTGTATCGCATTTTTGACTTGCAAATAAGGCAGGATGGACGCATAATAATCGAGAGTATGCAGATTCACAGCAGGAATCTGGAAAAGAATCTCAAGGGATGTGAAAAGGTTATTCTGCTCGGAGCAACTTTAGGAGTGGAGGCAGACCTTCTGATGAAGCGATATTCTTATACGGATATGGCGAAAGTAGTGGTTCTGCAATCCTGCGCTGCCGCCATGCTTGAGGGATATCTGGATGAATGTCAGGTAAAGATTGCAAAAGAGATGGAAGAGCAGGGTTATTTTCTCAGACCGAGGTTCAGTCCGGGATATGGAGATTTTTCGATCCTTCATCAGAGAGAGATTCTTGTCCTTGCAGATACAGCCAGAAAGATCGGACTTACTATGACTGAGAGCAGTATGCTCACGCCGACCAAATCAGTGACGGCGCTGATCGGACTTGGCAGGGAGAATGAAAAATGCCATGTGAAAGGGTGCGAAGCCTGTGAAAAAAGAGATTGTCCGTACCGAAGGTGTGAATAGAGGCAAAGGAGTGGGATAGATGTTATTAAAGCGGCTTGGAAGAGAGTTGTTGTTTTTTGACGGCGGTACAGGAAGCCTTCTCCAGGAGAGAGGGCTGAAGCCTGGAGAGCTTCCTGAGACGTGGAATCTTAATCACAGGGAAGATGTGATCGATATCCATCGGCAATATTATGAGGCTGGAAGCGATATAGTACTGAGCAATACGTTTGGGGCAAATGCACTGAAGTTCCATGATTCGCGATACGATCTGGAGGATATTGTGACGGCGGCGGTTATGAATGTCAGAGAGGCTGCCGCGCTTGGCGTCCATGATGAAAGAGAAGCGTATGTAGGACTGGACGTGGGACCTACGGGAAAACTTTTAAAACCGATGGGAGATCTGAGCTTTGAGGATGCGTATGAAGCGTTTAAAGAGGTGATGATGATCGGTGAGAGGGCCGGAGCGGATCTGATACATATCGAGACGATGAGCGACACCTATGAAGTGAAGGCGGCAGTTCTTGCAGCAAAGGAAAATACAAAACTTCCGGTATTTGCTACGGTGATATTTGATGAAAAAGGGAAGCTTTTAACCGGAGGGGATGTACCTTCTGTAGTTGCGATGCTGGAAGGCTTGAGAGTCGATGCCCTTGGGATCAACTGTGGGATGGGACCGGAGCAGATGCTGCCGATCTTAGATGAGATATTAAGGATCGCCTCGGTCCCCGTTATCGTAAAACCCAATGCCGGGCTTCCGAAGCAGAGAAACGGGGAAGTATACTATGACGTGGTACCGGAAGAGTTTGCCGGATACATGACTGAGATTGTGAAAAAGGGCGCCTGCCTTGTGGGAGGGTGTTGCGGAACGACGCCGGATCACATTCGAAAGATGGTAACAGCAGTGAAGCAGTCTCATGCATTTGAAAAGCGAGAGATTTTGGAACCGCACCATGATACGATTGTTTCTTCTTACGGGAAAGCCGTATTTCTTGGAGGGAAACCGAAGATCATCGGGGAGAGGATTAATCCTACCGGGAAAAAAAGATTCAAACAGGCTTTAAAAGAACATGATCTTGATTATATTTTAAAAGAAGGGATAAGCCAGCAGGACAGGGGCGCCCATATTTTGGATGTAAATGTAGGCCTTCCGGATATTGATGAGAAGGCAATGATGGAGGAGGTTGTAAAGGAACTCCAAAGCGTATCAGGCCTTCCGCTTCAGATCGATACGGTGGATGCCGGGGCTATGGAAGCCGCCATGCGCATTTATAACGGGAAACCGATGATCAATTCGGTAAACGGAAAATCAGAGGAGATGAAGAAAGTCTTTCCATTGATCCAAAAGTACGGCGGCGTTGTCGTGGGACTTACCATTGATGAGAACGGGATTCCGGATACGGTGGAGGGACGAGTGCGCATTGCCGGAAAGATCATTGAAGAGGCGAAAAAATATGGAATTGATAAGAAGGATATCGTCATAGACGTACTGACCATGACAATCAGCTCTGACCCGGAGGGGGCAAAAACAACATTAGGAGCGCTGAAGGCCGTAAGAGAAAAGTATGGCGTATGCACCGTTCTTGGCGTATCCAATATTTCCTTTGGGCTTCCGTACCGTCCGGCGGTGAATTCCAATTTTTATACAATGGCAATGCAGAATGGGCTGAGTGCGGGCATTATCAATCCATTATCAGAGGACATGATGCGGTCTTACTATTCTTATTGTGCGCTGATGAATTATGATGAGAACTGCGAGGAATATATCCGCCAGTATGGAAGTATTCAGGCTGATAAAGCGGGGGCTTTTGGAAACCATAATACAAAAATCACTTTAAAATCGGCAATCATCAAGGGACTTAAAGAAGAGGCGCATCATGCGGCATATTCTATGGCGAAAGAAAAACCTGCTCTTGCGATCATCAATGAGGAGATGATACCGGCGCTTGACGAGGTTGGAAAAGGATTTGAAAAAGGAACTGTATTCCTGCCGCAGCTCCTTATGAGTGCAGATGCGGCGAAGATCGCGTTTGCAGTATTGAAAGATGAACTTGCAAAGAGCGGGGACGAGGCGCAGAAAAAAGAAAAGATCATTTTGGCAACTGTAAAAGGTGATATTCATGATATCGGTAAGAACATCGTGAAGGTACTGCTCGAAAATTACAGCTTCGACGTCATTGATCTGGGAAAAGATGTGGCGCCGGAACTGATCGTAGAGGCTGCGGTCAGGGAGGAGGTCAGGCTGGTAGGTTTAAGCGCGCTGATGACAACAACAGTCGTGAGTATGGAGGAGACGATAAAACTCCTGCGCAAGGAGAAGCCCGAATGTAAAGTCATGGTGGGAGGTGCGGTTCTCAATCAGGAATATGCAGACATGATAGGGGCGGATTTTTACGGAAAAGACGCGATGCAGTCCGTGCATTATGCGCAGAAACTGTTCGCGGAAGAATAGGATTTACTTAAAATGCTTTTATAAAATATTTACTGAGAATTTTCATTGATAAAGAGAAATATTTATTTACGATCAGCAGAATAAAAAAAGCGAATGAAAAAGGAGAGAGAGCATGAGTTTGGTGATACCGAAAAATTATGATCCGCGCTTAAGCGTGCGGGAAACACAGGAGGCGATCAAATATATCAGAGACACGTTCCAGAAGGAATTCGGGAAAGAAATGAATCTTGAGAGAATCTCTGCGCCGTTGTTTGTAGCAAAAAGCAGTGGCCTTAATGATAATCTGAACGGAACAGAACGTCCGGTAGGATTCGATATCGCCGGTCTTCCGGGGGAGGATATTGAAGTCGTACAGTCTCTTGCAAAGTGGAAAAGAATGGCGCTCAAAGAATACGGATTCAAGCCGGGTGAAGGACTTTACACCAATATGAACGCTATCCGAAGAGATGAAGAGCTTGACAACCTTCATTCCTGTTATGTAGACCAGTGGGATTGGGAAAAAGTAATTACCAGAGAAGAGAGAACACTTGAGACTTTAGAAGCGACTGTGCGTAGTATTTTCAAGATTATCAAGCATATGGAACATGAAGTATGGTACAAATATCCTCAGGCAGTGAAAAAACTCCCTGATGACATTACTTTTATTACTTCAGAGGAGTTGGAAGAGCGCTATTCTGATCAAACGCCGAAGGAAAGAGAAAATCTGATCACAAAAGAACATGGCTGTGTATTTATTATGAAAATCGGGGAAAAATTAAGGAGCGGCGAGCCTCATGACGGACGTGCGCCGGATTACGATGACTGGCAGCTGAACGGGGATATCTTATTCTGGTTTGATACGCTGGACTGCGCATTAGAAATTTCCAGCATGGGAATCCGTGTTGATGAGAAATCTCTGGAGGAACAGCTTGAGAAGGCAGGATGTGAGGACAGGAAGGATCTTCCATATCACAGGATGCTTCTTAATGGTGAGCTTCCATATACCATCGGCGGCGGGATCGGACAGTCCCGCCTGTGTATGCTTTTGCTGGACCGCGCGCATGTAGGCGAAGTCCAGGCGAGTCTCTGGCCGGAAGAAATGAGGAAGACATGTAAGGAAAACGGGATCATACTTTTGTAAACAGGAATGTGACATTTTTCATTCTGTTATGTCTTTATGTGTATAAAAACGTATGAAAATTGCACGGATTTCTGTACAAAAAAGACGGTTGACAATATCTTAACAAATCATTATAGTTATAGCAGACAATCTATTGATGAATTTTTGTCAGGAGGGAAAGCTGCTTATGATGAGAGGATTGGACACAGAAGTCCGTAAGATTCGCAGAAGTGTTTTTGAAGAAGTAGCAAGGTTAGGATTTACTGTCAGCGACGATGCGCTGAATGACGAGATGGAAGCGGTTCCGTATAAATTGGTGAATGAGGATGGACCACAGTATAGAGATAGTGTTTACCGCGCGAGAGCGATCGTGCGTGAGAGACTGAGACTGGCGATGGGGTTGTCTTTGCGTCCGGAGAATAAGCCGGTGCATCTTACGGCTGGCCTGGAAGCCAGTAATATCTCTGACAAATATTACGAACCGCCGCTTATGCAGGTGATCCCGTCTGCGTGCGCAGCGTGTGAGGAGAGAGGATACGAGGTAAGTAACGTATGCAAAGGATGTCTTGCGCATCCATGTATGGAGGTTTGTCCGAAGGGAGCCATCTCTTTTGTCAAGGGCAAGTCCTATATAGATCAGGATAAGTGTATTAAATGCGGAAAGTGTAAATCAGCCTGCCCATATGACGCAATTTCCAGAAAGCAGCGTCCGTGTGCGGAGGCCTGTGGCGTGGGAGCGATCGAGTCTGACGCAAGGGGACGTGCTTATGTTAATCCGGATAAATGTGTATCCTGCGGCATGTGTATGGTAAATTGCCCGTTTGGCGCAATTTCAGATAAGTCACAGATCTTCCAGCTTGCACACGCATTGATGAAGGGGGATGAGATCATTGCTGAGATCGCGCCGGCATTTGTCGGTCAGTTCGGCGATCACATCACTCCGAGAAATATCAAAGCGGCTCTTCATGAGCTTGGCTTCTCGGAAGTTTACGAGGTTGCGCTCGGAGCGGATATCGGAGCGATCGCTGAGGCACATCATTATGTAAATAAAGTGACAACAGGCGAATTGCCATTCTTATTGACTTCCTGCTGTCCGTCATGGGCAATGCTTGCGAAGAAATACTTCCCGGATATGGTCGATCAGGTTTCTCAGGAGCTTACGCCTATGGTAGCAACAGCCCGTACGATCAAGAAAGAACACCCGAGCGCAAGGGTAGTATTTATCGGCCCATGTGCAGCCAAGAAGCTGGAAGCTATGAGAAGGACGGTACGAAGCGACGTAGATTTTGTAGTAACCTTTGAAGAGCTGCAGGCGATGTTCGATGCGAAAGATATCGATCTTGAAAAATACGCGGCAGAGTCTTCTTTCCACAATGCGACCGGCGCGGGTCGCGGATATGCAGTAGCCGGAGGAGTAGCGGACGCAATAGAACGATGTGTGAAGGAATACTATCCGGATGTAGATGTTCATATCGAGCACGCGGAAGGGCTCGCAGAGTGTAAGAAAGCTCTTGCCCTCGCCAAGGCGGGAAGGATGAACGGCTGCCTGATCGAAGGGATGGGATGTCCGGGCGGATGTGTAGCAGGGGCAGGGACCAATATTCCGGTTGCCAGCGCGCAGAAGAAGATCAAAGATTTCGTAAAAGCGTCCTCCAAAGCTCTGCCACCGGAAGAATTAGTAGAAATTGAGTTAAAATAGTGGAAATAGTGGAAAGAACTTTGAGAAAAGCCTTGCCATCTTTCTTCAAGTATGGTAAACTGTAACATGTTGTGAAGAAACAGAGATGGTCCTCTGGTACAGATAAGTATTAAGAACATCCGATAAATCAAGGAGGTCACACATCATGAACGATATTATTAAGAATATTGAAGCTGAACAGCTTAAAGAGGTATCGGCATTCAACGTAGGAGATACTGTAAAGGTATATGGGAAGATCAAAGAGGGAAATCGCGAAAGGATTCAGATTTTTGAGGGAACTGTTATTAAGAAACAGGGTGGAAGCACGAGAGCTACCTTCACAGTAAGAAAGAATTCTAACGGTGTAGGCGTTGAAAAGACATGGCCGCTTCACTCACCAAACGTTGAGAAGGTTGAAGTAGTAAGAAGAGGTAAAGTAAGAAGAGCTAAATTATACTACTTAAGAGACCGCGTAGGTAAGAGAGCAAAAGTGAAAGAGTTAGTAAAATAAGAAACCAGATGGAGAGGACAACTACATATCGTAATTGTCCTTTTCTTTTGAATTGCGATTTATTGGAGATATTTGCGGAGATTTGTATGGGAAGAGTAACCAGGACTGCTTATCAGCGGAAGACGAAAAAAAAATCAGGCAAGGTTCATTACGATGTGGAAAAGCGGCGTCGGCAGATAGAGAAAAAGAAACGGAGAAAGCAGCGGGGGAAAAATAGTAACTGGAAAGAGAAATCAAAACATGTGATAGAGTATCTTCCTTTTATCGCCGGATGGCTTCTTAAGATCGCCGCGGTCTGTGCGTGCGCATTTGCCTGCGTCTGGTTTTTTGGACAGAAGGTGAGCACTGTCGGGGATTCTATGAAGCCGGTTTTGGAAAATGGAGACGTAGTTCTGGTAAATCGAATCGTATATAATGCCATGACACCGAAGCGTGGAGACGTTATAGTCTTTAAGCCGGGCGGAAATAAGGATTCTCATTACTATATTAAAAGGATCGTTGGCTTGCCCGGTGAAACAGTGGAGATCATAGAGAACAGTATTTTTATTAATGGTGAAAAGCTCGAAGAGAATTATGAGACAACAGATATTAATGACGCAGGTGTTGTCTCTGATGAGATGGAGCTTGATAAAGATGAGTATTTCGTACTCGGTGATGACAGGGAGAACAGTGAGGACAGCCGTAATGCTGAGGTGGGGAATGTGAAGCGCAGTTATATCTACGGAAAGGCATGGTTTGTCACATCTCCGGCAAAGAATATCGGTTTTATAAAATAGAGAGGTAGCAGATATGCATTTTCAATGGTATCCCGGTCATATGACGAAAGCGAAACGTATGATGCAGGAGAATATAAAGCTGATCGATCTGGTCATTGAACTCGTGGATGCGAGGATTCCACTCAGCAGCCGTAATCCGGATATTGATGAGCTTGGAAAGAAAAAAGCAAGGCTTGTACTTTTAAATAAGTCCGATCTTGCTGAAGAAAGATGGAATGATGCGTGGGCGGAATATTTTAAAGAGAAAGGATATGCTGTTGTAAAGTTGAACTCAAAAAAGGGCGGCGGGATCAAATCTATCCACGGAGTGATCCGGGAAGCGTGCAGGGAAAAGATAGACAGAGACCGGAAACGGGGGATTTTGAATCGTCCGGTGCGCGCAATGGTAGTAGGAATTCCGAATGTGGGCAAATCAACATTTATCAATGCATTGGCGGGGAAGGCCTGTGCAAAGACAGGAAATAAGCCGGGAGTTACAAAGGGAAAGCAGTGGATAAGGCTGAATAAACAGGTTGAACTTTTGGATACTCCGGGAATTCTGTGGCCCAAATTTGAAGATCAGCAGGCGGGGCTTTATCTGGCATTTATCGGATCTATGAAAGATGAGATCCTTAATATTGAGGAACTGGCGGCTGAGTTTGTCGGATTCATGAATGCAGAGTATCCGGGAATACTGGAAGAAAAGTATCAGGTGGAATCAGACAGCGATCGTTACGGTATGCTTCAAAAGATTGCAGAGAGCAGACATTGCATTGTAAAGGGCAATGAGCCCGATACAAAGAAGGCGGCAGCGCTTCTTATGGATGATTTTCGTAATGGAAAGCTCGGAAGAATTACTTTAGAAAGATGTGAATGAAGAGGAATTGTATAATGGCTAGACGCAATAGAGATGGGGAAAAGGGAGTGCTTAGAGAGCTTTTAGGGTGGATCGTATATATACTGATTATTGTAGGTCTCACCTACCTTATTATTACTTATGTAGGACAGCGGACAAGAGTAAGTGGACAATCTATGGAGACAACGTTAAGTGACGGGGATAACCTGATCGTAGACAAATTATCCTATCGCTTTAATGATCCCAAACGGTATGATATTATTGTCTTTCCTTTTAAATATGAGGAAAACACTTACTATATCAAACGGATCATCGGACTGCCGGGAGAGACGGTTCAGGTCATAGACGGCTATACATATATTAACGGAGAACTGCTAAGTTCAGATATTTATGGCGCGGAGATCATGAAGAGCCCCGGTATCGCTCAGGAACCTGTTACATTGGGGGAGGATGAGTATTTTGTGCTGGGAGATAACCGGAATCACAGTTCAGACAGTAGAGATCCAAGCGTGGGAGTGCTGAAGAGGGCGGATCTTCTTGGAAGAGCATGGATAAGAATCTATCCTTTTGACAAGATGGGAGTGATCAAACATGAGTAAGCGGGAAGAAGAGAGGACTCTCAGACAGCAGGAGAAACTTGAGAAGGAATTGGAACGTCTGAAGGTTATGAGCGCCTATGAAAAAGAATATGGGACATATGAGAACATCTGTGGGATCGATGAGGTGGGCAGAGGCCCTCTTGCCGGTCCTGTTGTGGCAGGAGCCGTCATTCTCCCAAAGGACGTAACAATACTGTATCTGAATGATTCTAAAAAGCTTTCAGAAAAAAAAAGGGAGAAGCTGTACGATGAGATCATGGAAAAGGCAGTAGCCACTGGAATTGGGATCGTTAGCCCGGCAAGAATTGATGAGATCAATATCTTGCAGGCAACCTATGAAGCAATGCGTATGGCAATTGCACGTCTTAAAGTGAAGCCGGATATATTGTTAAATGATGCTGTTACGATCCCGGGAGTAGAGATTCGGCAGGTTCCTGTCATTAAAGGGGATGCGAAGAGTATTTCTATAGCAGCGGCGAGTATCATCGCGAAGGTTACAAGAGACCGGATGATGGTTGAATATGATAAAGTGATACCGGGATATGGTTTTGCGAACAATAAGGGATATGGGACAAAGGCTCATATTGAGAGTCTTAAAGAGCTGGGACCTTGTCCGATCCATAGAGCAAGCTTTATTAAGAATTTTGTGTAGTATTATTGTGTGAGTGGGAGATCCGGACCATAAAAAACAGTGAACAGTGAGAATCATAAGAACCGAAGGACGTATAATTGCAGACAGATCGGCGCTTATTATGAAAAGAAAGCAGGAGCCTATCTACTTCAATGCGGATATGAAATTCTGGAGTATAATTTCAGATGCCGCATGGGAGAAATTGACATTATCGCAAGGGACGGAGGATATCTGGTTTTTTGCGAGGTGAAGTACCGTTCAGGAGAAGGACAGGGAGATCCGATGGAAGCTGTGAACCTTCGCAAGCAGAGAACGATATCAAAATGCGCCGCGTATTATTTAATGCGGCACGGACTGACAGATCCGTTGTGCAGATTTGATGTGATAAGCGTGAAGGATGAGGCGATCAGTTTGATAAAGAATGCATTTGAGTATGTAGTGTGAGAGGAAATGCCATGCTTGGATTAAAATATAAAAATAAGGATACGATCTTTGAGGAAAGGCAGGTAGGAGGAGTCCCCTATCTGGTATATCCTTTGCTTGAGGAAACCGGAATTGTAAGACATGGATTCTCTACAAGGATTGGCGGAGTGAGTACAGGAAACTGCGCTACTATGAACATCAGTACAACCAGAGGTGATGATCCTGCAGCAATTGAAGAAAACCGGCGGCGCATAGCCGCGGCTATCGGTGTAAAGCCGGAGGATATGACATATACTCACCAGACTCATACAACGAATGTGGCAGTAGTACGATCTGAGGACAGAGGGAAGCGTTTTCCTGAGAC
>CAZNXL010000036.1:0-11324 GCA_964577075.1 uncultured Dorea sp.
CTCATAGGAATACATAAGTCTTCTCATCTTCCCGCGCATCGGCGCTCCGACTCTCCAGACAGGTACCGTGACCTCCTTAAGCCCGTCATGATTATTGAGGATCACAACGATCTGTTCATCCTCCGTAAAGCGCCCGTAAGCAAGAATGTTCTCCTCAGCCGCAAGGATCTGGACAGAGCCTGCCCTCAGTGCGTAATTATCCTTATGGATCCGGATCATCTGCCGATGAAACTCAAGCATCTGCCGGTCCTCTGCACCCCACGGATATGTCCGCCTGTCATCCGGATCTGTAAAACCACATACGCCGGCTTCATCTCCATAGTACACGGTCGGCGCCCCTACCCATGTCATCTGCACCACAACAGCCTCTCTCATAACTGCCACATTCACATTCTGCTCCGCAGCTTTCGGTCCCAGCTGTGCAACACGGCCTGTCACGCCGTTGGTCCTGGTGAGAAATCTGGAGTGGTCATGGTTGGAAAGTTCATTCATGGCTACCTGAAGCGATGGAGTGAGCATTCTCGACATATGATGCTTCATGATACTCTCAAAATACTCTCCATTACCTAAAAGCTCCTCATTTTTCTCATCACTGTGCTTCTCCATCCCCGTCAAAAACCACGTGACCGGCTCCATAAATGCGTCATAGTTCATCACTCCGTCCCACTCGTCTCCGCGAAGCCACTCACTGGGGTCACCGTAATGCTCCGCCAGAATCAGTGCGTCCGGATTCGCTTCTTTCACTACTTTTCTGAACTTCTTCCAGAATTCATGGTTGTATTCTCTCGTATGTCCGAGGTCCGCCGCCACATCGAGACGCCAGCCATCCACATTGTACGGAGGTGACACCCATTTGCGCCCGATATGAAGAATATATTCTTCCAGCTCTTTCGAGCCCTCATAGTTGAGCTTCGGAAGCGTGTCATGTCCCCACCAGCCCTCATAGGTGGGATTGTACGGCCACCTTTCTTCCGAATCATCTGTAAAATGAAAATAACTCCGGTACGGACTCCTGGCCGAGATATAAGCCCCTTTTGCAAAATCCTCCCGCTCTTCATAGATGCGCTCTTTGTCCATCCATTTATTAAACGAACCGCAATGATTGAACACGCCGTCCAGTATAATCTTTATATCCCTCTTATGAAGTTCCTCTACAAACTTCGCAAACATCTCATTGCTGGCTTCAAGATTCTTAAGATCAGCAACACGTTTTTGATATTTTGTCGCATGAGCATTGTCTCTGTCACCGACCGCCAGCACTTCTCCCCCATCTTCTGCGATCACGCCAAAGTGGGGATCGATATAATCATAATCCTGAATGTCGTATTTGTGATTGGACGGAGACACAAAGAGAGGATTGAAATAAATAACCTCAATGCCAAGCTCCTGCAGATAATCAAGCTTCTCCATGACTCCTTTAAGGTCGCCGCCGTAAAACTCCCTGACCCCCGCCGCATCCGGATATTTATTCCAGTCCGTCACTTTTCGGCTGTAATCGCCGATATAATAATATTCATTTGTCTCTACGTCATTAGACTTATCCCCATTATAGAAGCGGTCCGTATAAATCTGATACATCACTGCCCCTTTTGCCCATTCCGGTGTAGAAAATCCCGGAACGATCATGAAATCATAAATAGCTGAATAAGTGTCACAAACACCATATTTGTTATAATAACATACACATTCCCTGTCTGATATCTCAAAACAATAACGGAAGGGTTTATCGCCAAGCTTCCAATCAATGGAATAATAATCAAATTCACCTTCCGTAGACTCTTTATTCACGAGATATCTGTCTTCTCCTGTAATAAGACAGACGCGGACAGCATCTTCTTTCGCCGTCCTGAACCTTAATGTTACGATCTGATCACAATCAGGCTCCTGGGGGGATATATACCACTGGGAACCATCGCAAAACAAAGCTTGCCTGTTCATGGTCTATGATCCTCTCATTCCATTTTTTATTTTTCTTACGCTCCCTGCACAGAACCCCCGGATTCAAATAATGCTTCGAATTCGTCTCTGGATATCTTCTCTTTTTCCAGTAAAAGTTCTGCGCACGCATGGAGAACACTATCATACTTCCTGATGATCTCTTTTGCCCTGGCATAACACTCATCAATAATACGTTTTACTTCCTGATCGATGACTGTCGCAACACTCTCGCCGTATCCCCGTGAAGTGTGGGCGAGATCGCGGCCGATAAAGACTTCATCATTGTCGTTGTCATAATTCACAAGACCTACTGCCTCAGACATCCCGAACTTTGTTACCATTGATTTGGCCAGGCTTGTTGCCTGCCTGATATCCTGGGACGCGCCTGTTGTAATATCGTCAAATACTTCCTCCTCCGCAACGCGGCCTCCGAGCGATACGATAATATCCTGAAGCATCTTTCCTCTTGTATTGAACATATCATCCTTTTCCGGAAGCGGCATGGTGTACCCGCCCGCTCCGCCTGTCGGGATAATAGATACGCTGTATACAGGGCCTACATCCGGAAGCACATGGAACAATATCGCATGCCCCGCCTCATGGAATGCGGTGATCTTTTTCTCTCTGTCGGAAATAATACGGCTCTTTTTCTCCGTACCGATCCCTACTTTGACAAATGCCTTCTTAATATCTTCCTGCTTTAAGAACACGCGGTCATCCTTTGCCGCAAGAATTGCCGCCTCATTAAGAAGGTTCTCGAGATCTGCTCCCGTAAATCCTGCGGTTGTCTGCGCGATCTGCTTGAGATCGATCTCCTCGCTGAGCGGTTTCCCCTTTGCGTGGACCCTGAGGATCTCTTCTCTGCCCCTGACGTCCGGTTTGCCCACCATGACCTTCCGGTCGAATCTGCCCGGACGCAGGATCGCCGGGTCAAGGATATCCACGCGGTTAGTAGCTGCCATGACGATAATTCCTTCATTGACGCCAAAGCCATCCATCTCCACAAGAAGCTGGTTAAGCGTCTGCTCTCTCTCATCGTGTCCTCCGCCCATACCTGTACCTCTGCGGCGGGCAACCGCGTCGATCTCATCGATGAATATAATACACGGCGCACTCTTCTTCGCCTCTTCAAAAAGGTCTCTCACGCGGGAGGCGCCTACCCCCACGAACATCTCCACGAAATCAGATCCGGAGATCGTAAAGAACGGAACTTTTGCTTCTCCCGCCACTGCCCTGGCAAGCAATGTCTTACCGGTTCCCGGAGGACCTACAAGAAGAACTCCTTTCGGGATCCTCGCTCCTACCTGAATATATTTTTTCGGAGATTTTAAGAAATCCACGATCTCCTCTAACTCTTCCTTTTCTTCCGCAAGTCCGGCGACACTGGAAAACGTCACCTGGTTATCGCCCTCCTTGCTGAGCTTAGCCCTGCTCTTTCCGAAACTCATCGCCTTCGCATTGGCATTCCCGCCCTGACGGTTCATAAAAATAAACACAAGCAGGATCCCGCCCATCATCAACAGCATCGGCATAAGTGTATTCGTAAGCCAGCTCTCCTGAGGGACATTAGAGAGCGTATAATCCTCGATCCCCTTCTCTTGCAGATACTTCTGAATCTCATTGACATCCGACGTATACAGATACTTAACTTCTGTATCCTTGCCGTTCTCGCCGCTCGCGAGCTCGATCTCCACGCGTCCTGTCGGAACATTTTTATTCTGAGTGATCTTCACTGACTTCACGTCGTCACTGACGATCACTTTTTCAAATTCCGTCCAGTTAAGCTCACTGTCCCTCTGGTCAATCTGGTTTGTGAACCATAACGCTCCAAATAAAAATAATATGAATATCAGCACACTGACTCCGCTGATCCCTCTGCTCCTTCTATCGTTCAAGGCTCGCCCTCCTTCTACTCAACACCTTCTACAACACCGATGTATGGCAGATTTCTATATTTTTGTGCATAATCGAGTCCGTATCCGACTACAAACTCATCCGGTATCTCATATCCCACATAATCAACCTTTACATCTCTGACTCTGCGATCCGGTTTATCAAGCAATGTACACAGCTTCATACTGGCAGGATTCCTCTTTTTTAAAATATCCAGAAGGTAGTAAAGCGTTCTTCCTGAATCAATAATATCTTCCACAACAAGAACGTCCTTTCCTTCTAACGCTTCATCAAGGTCTTTGGCAATCTTAACGATCCCGCTCGAAGACGTCCCGCCGCCGTAACTGCTCACACTCATAAAATCCATAGAGACCGGAACGGTGATCCGCTTCGCCAGCTCACACATGAAGAACACTCCGCCTTTCAGCACACAGATAAGATGCACATGTTTTCCTGTATAATCTTCACTGATCTTTTTCCCCATTTCTTCAATTCTCTTTGCTACCTCTTCTTCCGGGATCAGCACTTTGATTGTCTCCGCCATCTTTTTTTCCTCCGTAATATTCAATTTCCAATATCCTTTTTGTATCTTCCGTGATCTGATATGCCTGACTCTGTCTGTATCCCACGATCCAGAGGATCTCTTTTCCCTTTGCCACAAGCCAGATATCGTCCCTGACTTCCTTCGGGATCTTTTCGTTGATAAAATACTGCTTGATTCTCTGCGTATTTCCCTTTTTATCAATCACTATATAATCTCCGGATTCGCGGTGCCTTATTTTTAAAGCGCTATTAATTATATCATAATCAAACCATTTCGTGTAGTTTTTTTGCGGAATTGTCTGGTCATTTTTACATCTTTTGAGCACCCGCATCCTGAATAATTTTTTATCTTCCTTCTTTTGTCCTTCCAATACCATTTTCCCTGGAGGATACTTCTTCTTTTTTTGAAAGCAGATCCCCTCATAGCTGCGGACTGCTTCCAGCCCATACGGAAGATCAACTTTTTTCCCGACCTGACGCCTGAAAAGGTCTTCTACCGCATCTACATGCACTGACTCTATATCCTTTCGTTTTCCGGCCGCTGTACAGAGCAGCTCCTGTATGACCCCTGACTGAAGCTCCTGCGGCACCTTCTCAAAAGACTCCTTTACAAGAATGATCCTTTCATCCTCCCCTGTCCGCGTACATTCCCGCAGATGCTTCTCTGTCTCTCTCTCTATATAGGCTCCGGCTCTTCTGAGTTTCTCCATGCACTGCGCCATATGCTCCACACTTTTCGGATTGATATACTCCTCAAGATAAGGGATCACGTGATTCCGTATCCGGTTTCTCATATAAGCATCCTGGAAATTCGTCTTATCCGTACAATAAGGTATTCCCTTTTTTTCCAGATATGATTCAATCTCACTGCGATTTAAACATAAGAGCGGATGGATCCATACCCCGTTTTTCGGCGGGATTCCTCCCATGCCCTTAAGTCCGCTTCCCCGGCAAAGATTCCACAGGAGCGTCTCCGCATTGTCATTCATATGATGGGCAAGCGCAATACGGCTTCCCCCTTGCTCCTTAAAGACTTGAAAAAAGCAGCTTCTTCGCACCTCGCGTCCCGCCTCTTCCTCGGAAAGCCCTCTCTTCTTCGCATATTCCCGCACGTCTTCCCGGAAAAGAAACAGCTCAACACCCTGTTCTTCACAGATCTTTTTGACGTACTCCTCATCTTTATCCGCAGCTTCGGCGCGAAGACCGTGATTGACATGCACTGCCACCATCTCAAATTCCCATTCTTCTTTGAGCTCTAACAGCATGAAAAGAAGGCATATGGAATCCGCCCCTCCCGATACGCCTGCGATCACTTTATCATTCCCGCTTAACATCTGCCAGGTTTTTATATACTCCTTTACTTTCTTATACATCTTGCGACCTTTTCACTTTTGTTTGCTTTAAATATACCTAATTCCCTTATAAATTGCAAGTTTTACAATTCCCACATTCCAACCGCCATGATCGTCATGTCATCTGCCGGCTTAACGCCGCTCTTTTCTAATACCTTTCCCAGCAGAGTATGCGCAAGCTCTTTTGGATTCACTGTATGGATCTCACTGATATATCGCATCATCAGCTCCTCCTGCTCCTTCGCGGGCAGCGCATCCATCACTCCGTCTGTGACCATAATGACAAAATCTCCTGACTCAAGCTCCCTTTCCTCCGATTGGATCTCTATATCCCTGATCACTCCGATCGGAAGGGCTGTGGAACTGATCTTTTCCACCCTGCCTTCTTTCTTAATAAACGTAGTGGAAGCTCCTGCTTTCACAAACTCACAGCCGCCGGTGTACAGATCAAACAGGCATACGTCTATTGTAGAGAAGCGCACGTCCTCCCTTCCGATCACGAGCGCCGTATTCATGATCTCAATGGCAGTCTTTGCCGGAAAACCTGCCTCCAGGAGTTCCTCCAGCATCTCCACGACCATAGTACTCTCCCTGCATGCCTCCTCGCCGGAGCCCATTCCGTCGGAGATCGCGATCCCCTTCTGTCCGCCCGGCAGATCCGTCATAAGAAAGGTATCGCCCGATATCTGCTCACAGTCCTTTCCGATCTTTGCCACTCCCTGCAAGGTCTGGAACCGTGCGCTCTCCACACACGCTATGGTACAGTACTGAGCGCCTATAACAGGACGCTCTCCCTGCTGCGGCGTCATGATTCTATCGATACAGCGCCCGACTTCATACGCCAGTTCCTTAGTCGCGACACACATTCCCTTTAACGCCTTCACTGTCAAATGCAGCTCATATTTTCCCTGAGGAGTGATATAAAATACGGAGGAAAGCATCTTCACCCCTGTCTTCTTCAGATGTAATTTCAGCTTTTTTTCCAGATGCTCATCTTCAAATATCCCCGCATCCAGCTCTCTTGTCGTATATTGGAGAAGCTTCGCAAAGCTTTTAAGCTGCCCCGCAAAACCTTCCCTGTTCTGAACGATCCTGTTATTCCACAGAAGGATTTTTTTCGCATTTTCGTAGACTTCCAGAGTCTCCCGTAAAAATCTCGGCGCCATAAGGCATTTTTTCTTAAGCTCTCTCTTCAGCTCCACGTTCAACTCTGCGCCATACTCCTCTACCGCACAGAGGATCTCACGCGTCATCTGATAAGTATAAAGCCTGTTTTCCTCAAGGCAGCTCTCCCTTCTCTCACAATGCCCGCATACCTTGTCGGTTATTTCCCGGAACATGTCTTCAAACTCTTCTTTCGTAAATGTTCCTTTATAACCTTCCAACGTGAAAAATGTTTTTGACAAATGCACCATCGAATCCGCAAACTTGTCCATCTGTATCACATATGGATTTAAAAAAACTCCCTGATCTTTTACTTCCGCCATTCTACAATACTCCCCTTCTTCCATAATCGAAAAAAGCTTTAGGATATACATCCTAAAGCTTATCATCTGTATCTGTCCGGCTATTTCCCCTTGAATATGATCTCGCCTTCGCGGACCAGTCCCAGTTTCTCTCTGGCAATCTCTTCTACATATTCGTCCGTGCCTACATACTCCTCAAACTCGTCAATCTCCTCTGACCGCGCTTTTTCTTCCTCAATCTGCTGTTGCAGTTCAATTTCCTGTGTCTGATAGGACTTCTCCTTTGCCCGGAGCGTCATACTGTCTACGGACACTACCGCCGCCAGCAATAAAATCACAGCGCTTATGATAAGAACACTCCCCTTGTGCTTTCTCATCCGCCGTCTCTGGCTTGCCCTGCGGCTCTTTTGTTTCATTCCATTCATAATTATATACTCACCCTTGCCGAATCATTCGGACTTTTTCTTAATCAACTTTTATCTTATCTTCTTTTTTTTCATTTTGCAATGTTTTTGAAAAGATTATTTTCAGAATTAATGTAGATTTTTTTCGTTTACTTTTTTAATTTTTATGAAAATCATCGTGCAAAACGCAGCTCCAGACACAAGTCCTAGTATGAAATACCATCTGATACTACCATCACTTGTATAGTAAATTTGCACAAACACATATAGCGCAGCCCCCAGCCAGAAAATCATATCCTCCACTCCCATAGCAAGCCGGCTGTGGTCTATCAGCTGACGGAAACAACTGATACTCTGATAGATCAGACGGAGCATGATGCCGGTCACCACCGATACTAAAAAGATAATCAACTCTTCTTCTATCTCCGGCATTTTACCTGAACAGTTTCGCGAACAGATTCTCACCCTGCTTTGCCCCCGCATGGGCATCAGAATAAGAGATGCTGTCAATATTACCTGACAGGTCCACCTCTCCTTTCTCCAAACTCAGGCGGTTCACATGCAGATCGCTCCCCTTTACCATCATCATCCCCTGCTCCGTCTCCAGAAGAATCTCATTAAGATCAAAAGACAGTACATCCAAAACCCCGGTTACCAGACTGGTCTTCCGGTTATGCACAACCAGCTTGTGGCCCTTTTGTATGGTTCTCTCTTCCACGTACATCACAACCTTTCTTAATAATCCTATGAAAGGTTGTTCGCATTTATTACAAATATTTAAAAAGCTCTGACGCCTCATCCTTTTTGGCAGTCTCGCGGATATCAAGGACCTCTGCCTTAACGTTTTTCGTCCCAAATTGAATCTCTATGATATCACCCTGTCTGACCTTAACGGAAGCCTTTGCCACACTGCCGTTGACTGTAACCCTTCCTGCGTCGCAGGCTTCATTTGCAACGGTTCTTCTCTTTATCAGTCTGGAGACTTTTAAAAATTTATCTAATCGCATACTCCGATATTCCCTCTCACTTTCACTTTCCGCCTGGCAACATAAAAAGCAGAGAGTCAGGAGACCCTCTGCTCTACCTATCCCAGAACTTACTCGTTCACAGCATCCTTTAAAGCTTTTCCTGCTTTGAATTTTGGAGCCTTGCAAGCTTCAATCTTCATAACCTTTCCTGTCTGCGGATTTCTTCCTTCTCTTGCAGCTCTCCTTGAAACTTCAAAAGTACCAAATCCTACCAACTGTACTTTGTGCTCTTTTTTGAGTTCTTCAGATACGACTTCAACAAAAGCCTTCAATGCTTTTTCGGAATCCTTCTTTGATAATTCTGCCTTGTCAGCGATAGCTGCTACTAATTCTGTTTTGTTCATGGATAATTTCCTCCTCTTGTTCAAATCTAAACCTATATTGTAATCTTTCCATTGGCTGCATATATACTCATGCTTTTTTCGCCTCATGTATTAGTTATACCCATTTTATATCGGTTTGTCAAGGATATTTACTTACTTTACAGTTATTTCAGGCTTTTGACGCTTTTCGGTGAATGATAATGCAAAAATCGTCTGTTTGCATCTGTTTTTCATATACGAAAAAATCTACAGATTAAAATCAAATACATTGTTCAAAAAACGCTCTTTTTCTTTCGTCTGCCGGATAGCAGTATTTAATTTCTCCACATTTTTTACTGATATCCACGCTTTATTTGAATGATAGTAAGAATTTGCGATCTTCCAGAATTTTTCCGGATATGCAAGTCGGATCAAAAGATACTGTATCTCTCTGCCTGACAGGGGACGGATTGCAGAATACGCATTCAGCATATTATCACCGAGCCGTTCCTTCCAGCCGTGCTTTTCCATAACCTTCCTCAGAAAATAATACAGATCCTCTACCTGGACGTCCCGCTTGAATCTGTCAAAATTCGTTGTAGCCAGGATCTGCGGAGGAGCCCCTTTCGCCTCCCCATGCCCGACAAGAATGTTGTGGTAATTATACTCCCCATGGGTCCAGAAATGTCCCTCCACACTCTCCCGGTAAAGCTTCTCATAATCCGATCCTTCCAAAAGCTCTCCGGCGCTCTGCGCCCACTGATACATAGGATCAAAACATTTTAAAAAAGCAGTCTCAAATTCACTTTTGGATGTGAGACCGCGGATAAACTTACGTACTTTGCGAAGCTCTCTGTCATGTCTTTCATATTCCTTTCCCAATGGCTCCGCAGCCGGTTCCGCCGAAAGTTCCGCCCGCATCAGCGAATGGAGCTTTGCCAGATTCCCGGAGGCCTCCAGAAGCTCCGCCGGTTTCCGGATATCACATTCCCTGCCCTTAAACCACCGCCTGAGCATATACCTTTTCCCGTTCTCTGCGGTCGTAACATATTCACCCTCTTCATTTGCCACAACATGATCCACGCCGCTGTAGCCCTGCTCCATCAAATGCGCATACAACCCGCACAACGCAGGGATACGCCCTGCCGGCGCCGTCACCTCTTTCAGGAGAAATGTCCCCTGAACAGCATCGCATAAAACAGCACCCCTTATTTTGCGGGTGCTGTTAATGTCAACTCCATATTCTCCCAAAATATCTTTTTCATATTCCTGCATCCTGACATCCCCTGCACTCTACATCACATGTTCTTTTTAACGTATGATGCCGGAGGAGAAAATATGCAAAAGTTTCTCTTTTGTGTTAAGTTCCGGATCCTCGATCACTAATGCCAGCAGATCATCAAGCTTTTCCCCGATCTCTTTCCCCGGTGTCATCCCGGCATCTATCAGATCCCTCCCGCTTACCGCCAGATCCTTTAATGAGACACATTGTCCTTTTTTTATAATATCATGGTACAGCGCTTCGATCTCTTCCAGATTCCTGAGTTTTTCCTCCCTTCGATACATGCTTTGCGCCAGCACGTCCGCGCGCCTTACCTCCATATAGGCCGGAAACATCTCTTTTCCTATCTTATTCATTGCCCGGCGTACGTTTTTTGCAGTCGCGCTCATCCTGTAATCGTGATAGTACACCAGATGTGTCACCCTGTGCAGCGTGTCGTTATCAAACTTCAGTCTTTTAAGCACATCTCTGGCAATCCTTGCGCTTTCAGGCGCATGCTGTTTAAAATGTGCCCGTCCGTTTTCATCTACTGTTTTGAACGCAGGCTTCCCCATATCGTGGAGCAGCATCGTAAGTCTCAATATTTTGTCGGCACGAATATTTTCCATCGCATGTATCGTGTGTTCGCCTACATGGTACATATGATGGGGCGTCTCCTGCCCGGTAGCCATCAGGCGGTCAAATTCCGGCAGGAACTGTGCCGTAATGCCAAGCTCATATGCGTCTTTGAGAAGTCCCGGCCGTTCGGAGGTCAACATTTTCACCAATTCAACCTGTATACGCTCGGCGCTGATGTTCTGGAGAGCTGGTGACAGCGCCCTCATACCCTCCCTTGTCTCTTCGTCGACAGAAAAACCCAGCTGCGCGGCAAAACGCACCCCGCGAAGGATTCTCAGCGCATCCTCGGAAAACCTTGCCGCCGCATCCCCCACGCATCGGATCACCCGATCATCCAGGTCTTTGATACCGCCAAATATATCTACAAGCCCATCTTTCTCATTATATGCCATCGCATTGATCGTAAAATCCCTGCGAAGAAGATCTTCTTTCAGACTCCTTGTAAATGTTACTTTGCTGGGGCGCCGGCAGTCTTTGTATTTCCCGTCAATCCGGTAA